>CAZBFD010000169.1:0-3732 GCA_964491055.1 uncultured Eubacterium sp. | reverse complement strand
ATCATAAAGAACAGAAGCTATAGAGGCTATGATGAGTGCTATACATTTACAAAAGAGCAGCTCATGAATTACGTGGATGGCGCCAGGTTCTGTGCATCCAGTGTCAATATTCAGCCGCTGAAATATTTTATCGCCTGGGAGAAACCAGATGTAGACAAGATACAGAGCAGAATCAAATGGGCCAGGCAGCTTCCGCAGATGAAGCTCCCGCATCCGGGGATGTGTCCTACGGCATTTATAGTGATCTGCCAGGATAAAAGCATATCTGATAATCTGGGTATGTTTCTGAAAGATGTTGGTATAGTTGCTCAGTCAATACTTCTCATGGCAACGGAAGAAGGACTTGGCGGCTGTATGATAGGTAATTTCGTCCCGGATGAAATACGAGAAGGGCTGGGACTGGATGATAAGCTGCAGCCTATGCTTGTGGTGGCTCTGGGCAAGCCGGCGGAGACCGTTGTTCTGACAGATGTAAAAGACGATGGGAAAACCGCTTACTACAGAGATGAAAACGATGTCCATTACGTACCTAAGCGTAAGCTGGAAGAACTGCTGATCAATTCATGACAGGCGTAAGCCGGAAGAAAGAACAAAAACAGGCGTCAAGCCTGTTTTTTGTGTCCGAAAGGGAATGAGGATTTTAGTTTTATTTAAGGATAGGTGTATATAATCGTGGCAAATAGAAAACCTGAATAGACAGAAAGGGGATTGAAAAAATGGAAAAGACAGAAAAACTAGATGTAATCGGATCCGAACAGAAAACAGATACTGAAGAAACGACGACATTTGAACAGGCATCAGCTCCAGCGCCGCAGACAGTTTCTGATCCTTCGCCAGTTCCTGATACAGCTCAACCAGGCGTGGCTAAGAAAGCTGTCAGCTGGTGGGATAAGAAAGTGACGCGTAAATTTGTTACTATTGCGATCGTAGGGGCACTGCTTTTGAATATTGCCTTTACGGCAGGAATGATGAAGCTGTTCAATCCAAGAAGAGGCTTTGATAAAGATGGTATGAGAGGATCCGGCAGACCGGGGAATGAACAGTACTTTGGTAATGATCAGAATGGAAGAGGCGGAATGATGCCGCCGGACGGTGGTCAGCAGCGGGGAAAGCATAGCCGCGGCAATCAGCAGTTTAATGATCAGCAGCCGGGGAATCAACAGCCTGAGAACCAGCAGCCAGGCGACCAGAAGTCAGACGATAAGCAGGATGACAATAAATCCGACGACAAGAAATCATCAGGAGATAGCAAAACAACAGCCTATAGTGTATTATAAAACTGTAAATAACAGAGCAGACCCCTGACCTCAAGGTCAGGGCGTAAAATGCAAAGGAGCAGCATTTATGAGGATCCTGCTTGCAGAAGACGAAGCCGCCATGTCAAGGGCGCTCGTCAAGATATTCGAGAAAAGCAACTATTCTGTAGATGCTGTTTATGATGGACAGGAAGCGCTGGACTATCTGGACGGCGGAAATTACGATGCCGCTGTCCTGGATATAATGATGCCGAAGGTCGACGGCATTACAGTGCTAAGAAGACTTAGAGAGACCGGCAGCGACCTGCCGGTTCTTTTGCTTACAGCGAAGTCGGAGGTGGACGACAAGGTCCTTGGCCTTGACAGCGGCGCGGATTATTATCTCACCAAGCCGTTCGACGCAAAGGAGCTGCTCGCAGCAGTAAGAGCCATCACAAGATCCGGCGGTGAAGTGGACACCAGACTGAAATTCGGCGATCTTACGCTGGACAGGACGAGATTCGAGATGTCCACACCTTCAGGAAGCATCACATTGTCCAACAAAGAGTTCCAGATGATGGAAATGCTGATGATGAATCCTGGCAGCGTAATATCAGTTGATACGTTCATGGACCACATCTGGGGCTACGACACAGATACCGAGAGCAACGTCGTCTGGGTATACGTTTCATACCTCCGCAAAAAGCTCGCCGCACTTAATTCAAGCGTAAAGATCAAGGCGCTTAGAAACGCCGGCTATACACTTACCGAAGAGAAATGATCAAAAAACTCAAGAAAAAGTTCATAGCCCTTTCTATGATATCCCTTACGCTGCTTCTCGCTTTTCTGGTGGCAGGCATGAATATCATAAACTACAACAAAGTCGTCAGCGACGCCGACGCCCGTCTTGACGTGCTTGAACAAAATCTCGTCGGTATGCAGAACGATCCCGGTCGCCGCGGCATGCCCGGTGAAGACAAAAATGACGGGATGAAAGATATGCCGGGGAAAGACGGTAATGAGGGAAAGCACAGAAACGGCGGCAGATTATTCGGAAAAGGCGGAAAAGGTGGCTATTCCCTGACGCAGGATGAGGCTGAGGAGTCGAGATTCTTCTCTGTCGTAACTGATTCTGACGGAAATGTTACACAAGTCGATACGAGCAGGATCTCTGCCGTCGACGACACACAGGCAGAAGAGTATGCGGAAGAGGTGCTTGCAAAAGGATGCGAACAGGGGTTTTGCTGATGAATTCAGATACTCTGTAAGCGAGACTGACTCCGGGAATACCATAACCTTCCTCGACTGCGGTAGAGTGCTCGGATCATTCAGAGACTTTCTCATGGCGAGCATGCTCATGTCTGTCGTGGGGCTTCTTGTTGTGTTCGCTGTCATATCTTACTTTGCGGGGCGGATAGTCAGGCCTGTTGCAGAGAGCTATGAGAAACAGAAGAGGTTCATAACTGACGCAGGGCATGAGATAAAGACTCCGCTGGCAATAATAAAAGCTAACCTTGACGTGATAAAAATAGATCCGGACAGTACCGGCGAGAGCCTCGGGGAAATCGAGAATCAGGTCGACAGACTTACGGGACTCACAAATGACCTCGTGTATCTTTCACGAATGGAAGAGAAGGAGGCAGGGACAGTCATGACAGAGCTTCCGCTGTCGGATGTCGTATCCGAGACGGCCGCATCATTCAGGGTGCTTGCAGAAAGCAGCGGTAAGCGGATTGCTTCAGATATCGAGCCCATGATCTTCGTAAAGGGGAACGTCGGGGATATGGAGAAGCTCGTTTCGATACTCCTTGAAAACGCTGTGAAATACTCTATAGCCGGTGATACGATAAAAGTAGGACTCAGGAAGAGCGGCAGAAACTGCGTGCTTCAGGTCGAAAACAGGACAGACATGCCGGTCGGTAAAGAAAACATAGAACACATCTTCGACAGATTCTACAGAGTTGACGAGTCCAGGAATTCCGGGACAGGAGGGAACGGCATCGGCCTTTCCATGGCGAAAGCCATCGTGACATCGTCCGGTGGGAAGATCACCGCAGAAGCCGGCGAAGAGAACACCTTTATTATTACGGTCACTCTTCCTTTATAAAACGATCTATATTGAGCAATTGCCACATCCGTAAACGGGTGTGTTTTTTTGTACAGATTTTGCCGTCTGATGAAAAATGCCAATTTTAGCACAGGTGTATACATTTGCATGTTTTTAAGGCAAAAATGGCACAGGTGTATACATCGCTCAATATTCGTACATGGGGGTTCGAATCGCATCACCCCCATTACGGGTTTGCTATATAAATAATTCCATCATATTTCATGTCCGCGTGCTATACTGTAAATAGAATAAAGCAGTTCATCCTAACTGATATAGAGAAAGGAAGAAGATCCTGATGAAAAGAATCAGACGATCGATAGTTCATATAGCCCTGGCATTCAGCCTGATCTTAATGCTGGGGGCAATGACAGCAGTTTATGGAACTGT
>CAZBFD010000168.1:0-3762 GCA_964491055.1 uncultured Eubacterium sp. | reverse complement strand
AGAAGAAAAAAATAGTTTTGGTAACGAGATGCAGCGCTTCGCCAAACCCCAGTTTGTCTAGTTGACATTGACCTCGCTAAACCCCAGTTTAACGACTGTATTATTCAATATGATTTATAAAAATTGTACCGAAGAAGACTAGGTAAAAATGATGATGAATTATGTACTAAATTTATTCTAAGAATCGGGTTCTTCTGTTGAGGCAAGTATAGATCTTATCCTGTCAAGGAATTCTTCTGCCGCTTCGCTGAGAGGGACACCGGCGTTTTTTAGAAAACCGAATGATATTTTCCCCTGAAATTTGTTTATTCTAGTCATATGAGCATGCCTGATCCCCAGGTCTTTCTGTGACCAGTAGCTTCCTATCGAGCAGCAATCTGTCTTTCTGAGCATGCTCATTATCATACGGTTACTATTTGTCCTTACTGCTATATCCACCCTGACATTTCCCTTCCGGAAGTTTTCATCTTCATATAATATATCTTCTATAGAAAAGAAGTCATCCTCATTCTGGACACATTTACAGTTGTTGAGTTCATATGGCTCTATCACATCACGCGTATAGAATGACCCTGCTTTACCGCTATAGACGATCAGGTCGTTTTTCGATAGAGATACATATTCAAGATGGCGTTTTTCTATCATCTGCCTGAAAGCTATAAGCTTGTTTTCTGCAAGAAACAGGAATCCAATCTCATATTGTTTGTACTGCAGATAGTCCATCATATCCTCTATGCTGCACTCCATATAGTTCATTGAGAAATGACCTGCCTCTCTTTTACAGTAGATATCCTCCGCTATTTCTGTCAGAGTACTGCTGGAATTGGTAGCGATCCTCAGGGCAGTTCCTCCTTTATTCTCGCATGTCTCATTTATAAGTGAAATGTTCTTGAATGCGTTTTCAGCATAAGTCCGGATCCTATCACCTTCTTCTGTCAGCAGTATTCCATTTCCGGTCCTGCTGAACAGCCGGACTCCCAGCTCTGTTTCAAGCGATTTAACGACCTGGCTTACATGAGGCTGCGAAGTATAGAGCTCTTCCGCTGCTTTAGTGATAGAACCGGTTTCTGCGCAGACAAGAAAATACTGAAGCTGTTTTAATTCCATCATGATCACCTCATTACCATAGATAATATATAACGATATGTTATATATTATCATAGTATACTGGCAATGTACATAATAAATTATTATAGTTATAATTCTAATGGATGAGAATGCTGATATGGGAGCACATCTCTGAAGTCAGATGAATAGTGTCGGTCAATATGTTGCATCTCATAGTATGATGCGCGTCAAAGGGGTGGGTTTTGATGACGAAAACAGTTCATGTAGAGGAAGGTCATATCGGAAAGGCATTATTTGCATTTGCTATGCCTGTTCTGATTTCACAACTTCTTCAGGAGCTGTACAACGCGGCAGATTGCATAATGATCGGAAGATTCGTTGGCGGCGATTCACTTGCTGCCGTCTCGATCGCAGGCATCATACTGTCGGTCTTTATCAATTTCTTTATCGGCTTTTCATCAGGGGTAAGCGCGATCTCATCCTTCCTCTTCGGTGAATATGAATATGACAGGCTGAAGATGACTATAACGACCGTTGCCAGATTCGTTCTTCTTTTAGGAGGATCATTTGCTCTGATAACATATGTGTTCAATAAACAATTTCTGTCGCTACTTGAATGCCCTGAAAGTGTCATGTCTGAGGCATCACTCTATCTACGCGTCTGTGCCGCTGGAATAGCTGCTCAGCTTATATATAACACGGGGACTTCGATTCTACGCTCGCTTGGAGACTGTAAGTCGCCGCTCATCTGCTTTTTTATTTCTGTGATCGTTAATGTCGCGCTGGATATTCTGTTCGTAGCAGCTGCCGGAATGGGAGTGTTTGGCGCCGCTCTTGCTACACTTATCGCACAGTGCCTGCTTGCGGTATTGATCATCGTTAAGCTGTACATGCTGGATAATGCATATTCTCTTACGTTAACAGGACATGAGCTAAAGGCTTCTGAAGCGATAAATATATTGAAGATGGGTATCCCCGCGGGGATGCAGGCATTTTTTATGAGCCTCTCATCGCTTATAATCCAGGTGAGCATCGATAACTTCGGCCCGGCTGCAATGGCGGGAATGAGCCTTTATGCTAAGCTTGAAGGGGTTCTGTATCTCCCGTCATTTGCCTATGGGATAGCCCTTACAGGTTTTGTCGGCCAGAACCTTGGCGCGGGGAGAAGGGACAGGATAATTGAAGCAGTTCGGATAAGCAACCGTGTCATGTGGGCTGTGATATTTCCCTTAAGCATAGTCATCACGGTACTATCTCCGGTGATCCTGAAAGTATTCACCACAGACGAAGCGATCCTCTTCAATGCACACGAGGCAGTTCTCTTCAATCTTCCGCTGTACATCGTCTACGCGCTCAATCAGGTCTACCTTGGCGCGATCAAAGGCCTCGGCAAGACATTCTATCCTATGATCTGCACGCTTCTGAGCTACAGCCTCTTCCGTGTGATCTGGTGCAATCTGCTGATCCCGGTCTTTCACACGATGCGGGTGGTCTACCTGAGCTATGATGTCAGTTTCTTCATCATGCTGGCTCTCCTGGTTCCCGTATATCAAAATCTCATCAGTACATCAAAATCAGGCTCTTTTTTGTTAGATTTTGTGTCGTGCTTGTAATATAATTCTATTGTAAGTTATTGTAAACAGATATTTAGGAGGGTATTGCAATGAAAAAGATTATTTCATCACTACTTATCTTGGTCATGGTGCTGTCAACTATCATGCTTGTATCATGCGGTGGCAGCGAAAGCAAGAAAGAAGATCTTTCTGACAGCAAATATGTAGGGACCTGGAAGATAACTAAAATGGCACTCGGGGATGAGTCCGAAGACTTTGATGAGAACTGGACACTTGAGATCAAAGGAGACGGTACGGGTGAGTCCATTGCTGATGGAGAAACGGACAAATTCACATGGGAGCTGACTGATAAGGGCTTCAAGACTCAGGGCGATATAAAGCTTGAATTCACAGATGACGGAGACAATATCGCCGGTGATCTCTTCGGCGTAAAGCTGGTGTTTGAAAGGAAGACCGATGATGAGAGTGAAGAGGCTGCGGTGCCGACAAGATTTTACGGCGGCTACGGATACATGGGGGATGATCCTGTGGAGGGCGCTGTATATGAGTATGCGGCGACCGTTTTACCTGAGCAGTATGAAGTTGATAAAGAGACCATAAGCATTCCGGTAGTATGCATTGTGGATAAGGTCGAGAATGAAGACGGCAGCGTTGATGTTGCGGGAGAATATCAGGTCTATAACTATAAAGTGGATGGTGATACTCTCAAGACGCAGTCCGGCGGCAGCCATCCGGGAAAGATCCATCTGGTCAAGGATGGCGAATTCTACAAGGCTGACGGCTTTGAAGCTGTAGAAGACGGCGGCGCCTTTGAGGAGTCTGCAAAGAAGATATTCGGCGACAAGTATGAGGAGTTCATAAAAGTTGAATCGGATGACAAGAAAAAGGAAGCTCTCAGAAAAGAAGCTATTGAAAACTATGTTCAGGCAACCGGACTCAAAGTGACACAGTATCAGGATGAAGGTTGGGATCCGGTCAAACTGTAAGCAGGATCCGGGCTACCATTTATGATGCCCAGGCGCCACCTCCGAATACTGCCTGGTGGAAGGGTACCTGCTCAGGACCTAGATGATCACTGACAAAATGCCCATGAAAAGCTCCTGAAAGGGACAGTCCCTTT
>CAZBFD010000167.1:0-3805 GCA_964491055.1 uncultured Eubacterium sp. | reverse complement strand
TCATAGCGTCGCCGAGATGCACATAGCCGTTCGTCGCCGGCACCGGGATCCGGAACATGCTCGTTGCCGCCAGAACTATCGCCGCCATGATCCCTGTAAGCATCAAAGCGTAGACTTGACTTCTGTTATTCAATTGCTGTTCACCTTCTGGAAACATACATAACTCCCTGTTGAATCAACTATACGTTAGTAATATAATACAGTTAAAGTGTATATGTTAAAATATGCAATTCTGATATTTTTAAAGATAACAATTAGTATTATTATCGCAAAATGAAGCCTGTTTTTGCCGAATTAGATCACAATTCTGATACATCACTGTATGTACAGTTGTATGAGCTGCTGAGGTCAGAGATCCTCAGCGGCGGCTTTGCCGCGGACGAAAGGCTCCCGTCGCTTAGGTCGCTGTCGGAGCAGCTTGGCATCAGTGTGACCACATGCGCCAGGGCGTATGATCAGCTCATGCTGGAAGGCTACCTGGAGGCCCGGCCGCAGTCAGGCTATTATGTGCAGAAGCTGGACCCGGCGATATTGCCGTTCTCCAGGGATACTGAAGAAGCAGGTTACGGCAGGAACAATGCAAGGTCAGGCAGAAGCAATGGAGAATCTGGCAAATATACTGCAGAATCCAGCAGAAACAGCGTAAGATCCGGCAGAAACACAGGAGAAACAGTTCCTGCGGGCAGCACGTACGTTTCAGGCGCAGGCCCCGTGAATTCCAGCAAATACCGCTATGACCCTGCAAGCTTTGACTTCGATAAATGGCGTAAGTGCTTCACATGGGTCATGAATAACGATCCGGAAGCCCTGCTCACCCCACAGGATCCGCAGGGCGAGCATGCTCTACGTGAGCAGATATCAGAGTACTTATACAACTCGCGCGGCGTCGCGGCAGATCCGGACGACATCGTGATAAGCGCAGGCGTCCAGCAGCTTACCGGTAGGCTCGCAAACATGCTGAAGGAGCTCGGGATAGATTTTGTTAATGTCGAAGATCCGGGGTACAAGCCGATCCGTCACATTTTCCGAGACCACGACTTCACCCTGAACAAGATCTCTGTCGCGCCTGACGGCCTCGAGATCGAGAGGCTCCCTGTCAACATCGGGACAGCTGTCTATGTCAGTCCGTCCAACCAGTTCCCGACCGGGTCCGTCATGCCGGCGGCGCGGCGCTACCAGCTCCTTGAGTGGGCCGCGAAGAACGGCTCCATCATAATCGAGGACGACTACGACAGCGAGCTCAGGTATTTCGGAAACCCGATCCCTGCCCTGAAGAACATGGACACATCCGGGCGCGTCGTATATCTGGGTTCATTCTCGTCCACGCTCTTCCCCGCGATCAGAATAAGCTACATGGTCCTTCCGGAGATGCTGTCAGATCTGTTCCACAAAAGCATGTCCGACTACGACCAGACGTGCTCCAAACTGGAACAGCTGGTGCTCGCAGAATACATGAGGAACGGTTTCTATCAGGCAGGCATCCGAAAGCTGCGGAAGCTGTACGCACGAAAGCTGGATAAGCTGCTCGAGGCGTTCGAAAGGTACGGCGGGGATTCGATCCAGGCTGAGAATACAAGGTCAGGTATAACGGTCCGCCTGGCCGTCCGGTCATCAAAACCTCCTGCGCAGCTCTGCGCCGAAGCGGCGGATCAGAGGCTCCATGTCGTTCCGGTGACCGACAGGCAGCTCATTCTGTATTATGACCAGATACCGATCGATGAGATCGATGATGCAGTGAAAGACCTTTGTGCACAGTGGACTGATACCCGTTAATGAATAACGATCCAGAGAATAAAGGATAACTTAAAGATTTTGATGAGGTGACAAACATCATGAAATCTCAACAGACAAGCGCGGCGGGAAAGCCGCAGGACTGGCGGAAAGATTTTGATGAGGAGACGATCAGGCAGGGCCACACTCTCCTGGACAGCGGAAAGCTTGAGGAGTATGCGGACGGTCCGACTTACTGCGTCGCTAAATTCCGCTACGGAAAGAAGAAGGACGACTACGACAAGGCTCTCATCCAGGGGCTGAACCAGGGGCGGCCGTCGATGCGGTGCACGTGCGCGGACGCTGTAAGCGGCAAGAGATGCCAGCACATGGCAGCCGCGATGATCAAGTGGGAAGAGGAGAACGCCGGGGCGAGGAAGCCGCGGGAATACTCACGGCCTTTCAAAAACGAGGATGGCGTGACACCGACTTTCTTTGACATGGAGGAGATGACCAAAGACCTCCTCTTCTACCACGACATCGTTGACAAGGCGAGGCTTGACCTCGCGGACGGCAGGCTCGAGATGGGGAAAGTCCAGGCTGACGTGACCGAGGGCGAAGACATGCAGGGATCCTGCGAAGGGACGTTCACGACCGATTTCACGTCTGGCACAGTCTCCGCGAAGTTCAGGCGTGACAGGTTCGACCGGATCGACTGCGACCTCTGCAACCTGCATTATGTTAACAGCCCTGACGAGAAATATCTAAGCAAGATGATGTGTGAGCACGCGACGTGCCTCCTTCTTGCGCTTGATAAAGAGCTAAAGAAGAACGACCCGGGCGATGAGACAGACTGGGCGGCGGCGAGGTTCCTCCGGCGTTACGGCGAGCTCAACCAGTATTATGACTTTGAGGGAGCTTTGGACCCGGAATCATGCTCGTTCGAGCCAAAGATAGAGCGCGCTTCGGATGGGCATGTAGACCTCACTTTCAGCATCGGAAAAGACAAGCTGTTTGTCGTGAAGAACCTGACTGCCCTGGTCGACGCGGTGCAGTCCGGAGAAGAATACCCTCTTGGGAAGAACGACCGCATAGTGTTCAAGGGCAGCACATTCTCAGGCCGCGATGAGCGCTACTACCGGCTGATAGAAAAAGAAGTCCTGGACCTTAAGGCTATGAGCGAGCGCCTGCAGGCCAAATCAAAATACCCTGTCCCGGACCTCTCTGCCCATAAAGAGATCGCGCTCGAAGGTGAGGCACTCGAGACATTCTACGATATCGCCGCGGGACTTTCCGTAGAATTCACAGACAAATATAAAGGGGCTCCGAAACAGAAGCCATCCGCACAGGCAGCAGGAAACCGCAGCAGAAGCTCCCTTTCCCGCCTCGACGCTGACGAGATCGCAGAAGCAGTGCAGGAGGCACGCGAAAGCGACGAGAACCAGCCCGATACCGGCACGAGCCGCGAAGGCGCCCGCCGCAAAGACCACATAATCATCGGCGGCGGCATCCCCGACTTCCATATAACAGTCCGGAAGATGCACCCGCATAAACCGGCTGATGTTGATCCGGCTGCAGCCGTCCCGTTCCACGGGATCACAGTAATATTCGATTCGCCTCAGATATTGTCCGGGACAAAATCTCATTACTTCCTTACAGACGAGACTTTGACCAGGCTCGAGGACAGCACCTACCGCATCATCGCTCCGTTCTACGAGGCCGGAATGGCCGGCAGCGGATCAGGAGCTGAAAAGCCGGGCACACCGGGGCATTCTGAATTCGCAATCGGCGTGAACAACATTTCAGAATTCTATTACCGCATAATGCCTGAGCTCATGCGGAACCCGTTCATCACGGTGACTGAAGAGGACGAAGATGAGATAAACAGCAATCTCCCGCCGGAGGCAAAATTCGACTTCTACCTCGACACTGACAAAGACGAGCTCTTCTGCAGGCCATTCGTGACATACGGCGACACATCATTTGACCTTACATCAGGCGAGCCCGCGGTTCTTCCACATGGGAAGAGCTCCGGCCTCGACGCCGAGGAGAACGGCAAGAACTACCACTGGGGCTTCCGCAAGAACGAGGACGG
>CAZBFD010000166.1:0-3815 GCA_964491055.1 uncultured Eubacterium sp. | reverse complement strand
ATAATTATAGATAGAAAAAGCATACATAAAAAATACCCTGCAGACTGCCCTGAAAGCAATGTATAAAATATGTTTATAATGTATTGAATTCTTTTTCTGACTATGATAAAATTTTATCAAAGTCAGATGGTAATGCTGACATGCACAGCTAATAATTGATAAATTTTGATCGGTCATACCGGGAAAGGAAAAGTTATGAAAGGTTGGGAATTTACTGGAACACATCAGCCGCTGAAGATCGTCGAGAAACCGGATCCAACAGCAAAACCAGGTTATGTCGTACTGAAGACTCTTGCCGGCGGACTCTGCCACTCAGACGTATCCGCACTTGACATCGAGTCATGGATGCCGCAGTTCAACGTACCTGTTATCATGGGCCACGAAGTATGCGGAAGGATCGTTGAGATCGGTGAAGGCGTTGAAGGCTACGAAGTAGGAGACGTAGTAGCTGTATGCCCGCTGTACGCAAAGGACGGCACAACTCCTGGATACACAAGAGACGGCGGATACGGAACAATGACTACAGCTCCTGTTGAGCAGCTCGTAAAGGTTCCTGAAGGACTCGAGCCATATAAGGCAGCTGCAGCAACAGACGCAGGCGCAACATCATATCATGCTCTCTGCACAGTAGGCGGAGCCAAGGCAGGCATGAAAGTCGGCATCATCGGAGTAGGCGGACTCGGCCAGTTCGCAGTAAGCGAAGCAGTAGCAGTAGGATGCGAAGTTTATGTAGCTACAAGAAAGCCGTCAGCTCAGGAACTTGCCCGCAAGCTCGGAGCAAAAGAAGTAAAGGCAAACATCACTGAGTTCACAGACGATCAGCTCGACCTCATAGTTGACTTTGCAGGCGCAGGGACTACAACAGACGATGCACTCAAGGCAGTAAAGCCGATGGGTAAAGTCGTTCTCGTAGGAATGGCAAGCGACACAGCTACGATCTACTCATACTCAATGATCTTCAAACAGCTCACATTCCAGGGATCAATGGGAAGCACAACAGACGACCTGAAAGCCGTTCTTGACCTTCTCGCAAGCGGCAAGCTCGATCCTGAGATGCACACATGCAAGTTCGAAGAGATCGCAGACGGCATCGACCAGCTCCGTGAAGGCAAGATCAGCGGACGTCTGGCATGCGTATACGAAGACTAATTGCGAGAGACTTTTGATCGGACGGACCGATCAAAATCTAGTTGGTGATCAATAAAGCAGGCCCCATCGTAACCACGATGGGGCCGTTTTACAGAGACGAGTTATGGACGGAATTGACACAAGACTTGTATATGGATTCCTCGACGCGGGGAAGACCACGTATATAAAAGAAACTATACGGGACGACATGTTTTATAAGCGGGGAAAGACACTTATTCTTTGCTTTGAAGAGGGCGAAGAGGAGTACGACGCGGAAGTCCTCGCGGATAAAAATGCTGTTGTAGTATATTACGATGGCGACTTCAGTGGTATCGACGAGAGCAGCGCCAGCAATGGCGGCAGTTATAGTGGCGAGAGTGAAAACGAAATAACGAGATTTTGCTCGGATGCCATCGAGAAGTACCAGCCGGACCGTATATACGTGGAGATGAACGCGATGATGCTGGACCTCAGGGAGCAGCTCCCAGACTGCATGAGGGTGACCGTCGCAGTCACTCTGATCGACTGGGCGACGATGCCGGTCTACTTCGTGAATTTCAAGAAGATGATAAACCAGATGGTGGCCGACTCACAGCAGATCACGTTCCGAGGATGTCCGTCAAAAGAGCTTCTCGCGCCGTACAGCCAGGCATTCAGGCTTATGAACCAGAAGGCTTCGTACCTCAGGCAGGATCCTATGGGGTACCACGAGAAAGCGTTCGATATGTTCCTTCCGTTCTCACTGGAGGACAGCGAGATAACGATAACCGAAAACAATTATCTTCCTCTATGGCTCGACGCGCTTGACCACCCGGAGCATTACGAAGGGAAGGTTTTGCACTTTACCGATCCGCTGGAGCTGCGCAGGACCGGGGAAGACGATCCGTGGTCGGCAGGCCGCGTCGTCATGGTATGCTGCATGGCAGACCTCCAGTTCATGGCGTTCCGGCTAGTGGGGGATCTTACGATATCAGACCTTGGCTGGATTACCTTTGATGCATCAGCCCAGATCAAAGCCGACCAATACGGACAGAGAAAGCTCGTACTTAAACCAGATAGTATACGGCCGGCACAACCACTGGATAATCCTATTTTGGACGGCAACAAACAGTAAAACTGGTAGTTGACTTAGCCGTACGAACTAATTTATAATAATGGTATGTGTATTTAGCCGAACGGCTAAATAAGATGCTGTGATTATGGAATTGGTTCGTACGGCTAATTTTATTGGCCTGACTGGGGAATTGATATGGTTAATGATGCTGAGGATTTTGGCAAGGAGCTGAGGAAGCGCAGGAAAAGCCTGGGCTACACTCAGGCGTTCCTGGCGGATTTCACTGGGTACAGTGTGAGCTTCATCTCTGATCTTGAGAACGGTAAGAGCACGGCAGAGCTTGGCAAGGCGATCAGGCTCGCGAATACGCTCGGCCTGGATATCGACCTTACTAAGCGGGGATAGAGCTCATGAGCAAGCTGTATGTAAGCATAGAAAAAAACGGGATCTTGACGGCTGTCGGAACGATCGAGGGGAAGGGGCCTTCGGGCGCACGCTTCAGGTACGACCGGAATTATCTTGCGAGCAACGATCCGGTGCCGGTCTCGATAAGCCTGCCGCTCAGGGAGAGGCCGTTTTCGGCGGCGGTGACCGCGGCGTTCTTCGAGGGGCTGCTTCCGGAGGGGTTCACGCGGCGGACAGTCGCGCAGTGGATGCACGTGGACGAGGGCGATTATCTCCCAATCCTGCACGGCCTCGGGCGTGAGTGCCTCGGCGCGCTCTGCATCACGGAGGACGGCGACTCGATGGACGCGTCGTATGAGAAGATCAACAACGAGCGTGTGAGGGAGCTAGCGGCTGAAGGTGCTTCAAGGTCGGCGGAGCTCGTGACGAACGCGCATCTTTCGCTCACTGGGGCGTCCGGAAAGGCGGGGCTCTATCTCGCGCCGGACGGGGGGCAGTGGTATCTCCCGCTTGGTCTCGCTCCGAGCACGCACATCGTCAAACAAAGCCATGTTCGCTTTGACAACATAGTCCTGAATGAGCAGCTCGCGCAGATGACGGCTGCCCGCTGCGGCATCAAAACCCCGAAGAGCTTTATAATAAACACCGGAAAGGGCGGCGAGGGCGAAGTGCTTCTTGCGACTGAGCGCTACGACCGTGTGATAGATCCACCTGCCGGAGAGATCGACGGGCTTCCGAGGCCGTACAGACTGCACCAGGAAGATTTTGCCCAGATCATGGGGATCCCTGCGTATTCGAAGTACGAACAGGGGAATGACGACTATCTCGCGCGGATGTTTGAAGTGCTGAGGAACTATTCGTCAGACCCGGTCGCGGACCAGATCAGGCTCTGGGACACGCTGGTGTTCGATTACCTCGTTGGAAACACCGACGCGCACCTTAAGAACTTTTCGCTCCTGTACAGCCCTGATCTTAAAAGCATGCGCCTTTCTCCGGCGTACGACATAGTGAGCACAGCAGTCTATGAGCAGAGCACACGTGAACTCGCGATAAGGATCGGAGGAGCATGCTCACTCGATGAAGTCACTCGCGATTCATTCCGTAAAGCGGCGGCAGACGCAGGCCTGGGCGAGCGCATGGCCATGCGCCGGTTCGACGCCATGCGGTCAAAATTCACACGCGCCCTCCACGACTCCGCGGAAGAACTCGCGGCAGCCGGCTTCATAAA
>CAZBFD010000165.1:0-3899 GCA_964491055.1 uncultured Eubacterium sp. | reverse complement strand
AACGAACAAGATCAAAATCATTCGCACACAGCATTTCCCTGCCAAGTTTTTCTTTATCTTTCCCCTCCTGTTTTTCTAAACAGTTTTTATACGTTCATTATACTATAAACATGAAGTTCCGTCTTTATATACAGTAACAAAACACTAACTTTTCTTTCGTGGTATAATACATTTATCCAGTTAAGAAGGAGTGGATCAATATGAATAATAAAGCAGCTGAGCTTGATAATATCATTTCGTCGCTTGCTGTATTCTCAGCACTCAAGGAGGATCCTGCGATCGACAGCCTCCGTGATTTCCTTGAGGCTGACGAGGACGAGACTGCAGAACAGCTCGATTATCTGTCTGACTTTGCATCAGAGCTCTATAACAACGGCGGAGACCTCGCAGCATATATCAGGGCGGCCGTGATGGAAGATGAGAATGCCTATCTTCTGGCCAAGGCCAAGTCGCTTCCTGTCTCCGGGCAGATGGAGAAGTCAGCTGAGCACGAGCTCGATGCTCTCCAGGTGCTCGCGTCATTCAGCCCGGAAGATGCCGCCCGGATGATTGGATATTCCGGCTATGTGCCGCAGTGGGCTGCAGCCGGCCAGGATTTTGATCTTAAAGGTGAATACTTCCGGATGATCGCTGACATCCCGCGCAAGGGATACGGTATCTTCGCGAAATACTACGCATTCAAGATAGAAGACGGAGAACTCGCTCCTGTAAAGCATGCCGACCCGCAGAGCCTGAGCACGCTTTACGGATACGAATACGAGCGCGGACAGGTGCTCAACAACACGCGCGTGCTCGCGGAAGGAGGACACGCCGCGAACGTCCTGCTCTACGGCGACGCCGGAACAGGCAAGTCATCCACGATCAAAGCTTGTGCTAACGAATTCAAAGATCAGGGCGTACGCCTGATCGAATTCGATAAAGACCAGATCTCCGAGATCCCTGCGATAATAGATGAAGTCTACGACACACCGCTAAAATACATCTTCTACATAGACGACCTCAGCTTCAACAGCGAGGACGACGATTTCTGCTATCTTAAAGGGATCCTTGAAGGAAACATCACCGGAAAGTCTGATAATATCGTGATATACGCAACCAGCAACAGGCGCCACCTCGTGCGCGAGCTCGCGGAAGACAGGTCAGGGACCGATATCCATGTTAACGACACGCTTCAGCAGACCATGAGCCTGTCCGCGAGGTTCGGCATCACAGTGACTTTCCAGAAGCCGCAGAAAGACCTTTACCTTAACATCGTAAAGCATCTTGCCGAGGATGAAGGAATAGACATGCCGGAAGAAGAGCTATTCAGGCAGGCAGAAAGATTCGCGATACGCTCCAACGGAAGAAGCCCGAGGACAGCCAAGCAGTTCGTGCAGCTTCTCAAGATCGAAGCCGTTGGCGCCAGGGAGCCTGAAGCTGAGTCCCCTTATGAAGAAGACTGGTAGATGTGTAAATGGGGACGGTTCTGAAAAACACATTTGTGTATCCCGAAGCTGTTCCTAAGTTCTTACAAGCAAAGAGACGCCTTACGGCGTCTCTTGATTATTATATGCTATATCACTGCGGTATTATCGTGAGCATCTACCCTCTGCTTACGATGTCTTTGATCTCCGCGAGCGCCTCATCATACGTCTCGAATGCCTTGAGCTCCGGATGCTCTTTCTTGATCGCTTCTGTCGTTCTGAACAGGAATCCTTCATCTGCCACGTCGATCATGCCGAGGTCATTATAACTGTCCCCGCTCGCGATGACCTTGAAGGCTATAGACTGGAGCGCTTTCACTGACTTGGTCTTCTGGTCAGGTATCCTGATGTCGAACCCGGTGATCTCGCCGTCTTCAGCGACTCTAAGCGAATTGCAGAACAAAGTCGGCATGCCGAGCTTCTCCATTATCGGCTTTGCGAACTGCGTGAATGTATCGCTCAGGATTATGACCTGCGTGAACTGCCTGAGCTCGTCCAGGAATTCGCGCGCGCCCGGGCATACATCGATCCTCGAGATCGTGTCCTGGATCTCCTTGAGCCCCAGACCGTGCTCCTTAAGGATGCCGAGCCTCCAGTTCATCAGCTTGTCGTAGTCAGGCTCGTCCCTCGTCGTCCTGGTGAGCTCCGGGATCCCGCTCTCCTTTGAAAATTCTATCCATATTTCAGGCGTGAGCACGCCCTCCATGTCGAGGCATACGATATACATAATTCATCCCCCTTGTTTTTCTATTATTATATTATTCAGCACCTGCAAGTGCAAGAAACTTCTTGTCGCTCTGGATACCGTGGGTCACGAACTCGCCGTCATGGAACAGTGCGTACATCGTTACCGGAGCTGGCATGTTCTGAGCCGCTTCCTTATCCATGATGTGGACCGCCTTGAGCTCGACTCCATGCTTTGCGGCTTCGTCCACAACTCTGGGCACCCAGTAGTAAGTGAACGGGCACTGGTCCGTATAGTAAACTACCCATCCCGGCTCATCTATATGGAGCGATCTGGCGCACTCCTTGAACTTCGGCGGCTCGGCACCGTCCTCGAGCGGAAGGTACATGAGATCTATCCCGCAGTCTGTCTCGTCCGCGACGGTGAACCCTTTATATGACAGATATCTCGGGTCTGCCAGGAACTCTTTTTTCCTTCCTGTAGATGAAAGGATGCAAAGGCCTTTCTTTCCCTGTGCCTTCGAGTCTTTGATGCATTCATCGAGAAGATCCGTCGAATAGCCGTGTCCCTTGAACTGCCCGGACACCCAGAGACAGTCGATGAACATGTAGTCCGGTGCGTCTAGCGGCTCCCACGCATTCTCCGCCGGGATGTACTCGATGAAGCATTTACCGCGCTCCGCCGTCCTGTAGAACACCAGGCCCTCGTCCAGCCTTTCCTTCAGCCATTCCTTCTTCTTGTCGCTCTGCTTGTTCGACATCGCACAGCAGATGTGCTCTTTGTCGATGTTATCCTTTGTGATCCTGATGTAGTCCATTATATTCCTCCATATGATCAGCGTCTCGAGCCCGGCTGAAAGATCAGGTTCAGTGGAATCTCATTTATCAGATAATATTGTATCGCTTATATTTTTCAGTATCAAGCAAATGCTGAGCTATCTCTATCTGCATACTTATAACAACACGACTTCTGTATTTTAAACTATTGTTAGTAGCTTTTTTTAAAAATGTTATGGTATTGTCTACAACAGATCATCATTTTCCACACTAGGCTTAAAGTGTGTGATTTCAATACTTTGATCGTTTATGTCAAAATTGAAAGCGCATGATTCCAACATTTTCAGCCGGTGCGGAAACATGGCTTTTGTTGTAGATAATCCCATAACATTTTGCATTTTGGTGCATACTTTTCATGATTCTTATCATTACTGTTTGTCTATGAGCATCTGCTATTCCTATCATCACACACTCACATCGATCTGATTCGTCCCCATCATCTCTTTTCCTCCCTACCACTCGCCGCTGAACCGTGGTAGAATATAAATGGTAAATTATGATTTGTTCCCGGAGGGATAAAAATGTTTGAAAAGGTCAGACAATTACTGGATGACGGAAAGAGCATGCTCGAAGATGCCTTTGTCATTCCCGACGACGATGATTTTGTTGCCGTGCCCCCGGGCGTGACTGAGGAGCAGCTCATCGAAGAGGCGAAACAGTACGTTGACGCGATCATCGTGGAGCCCCGTCACGAGCATCATCAAAACCTCGTCGGTGTGGATCTTGGCAGTGATGCTGAGGCCGACCAGGATCAAAACCCGGTTCCTGCACCAGAAGAGAAATCAGACCATGATGATGCGGATCAAAACTCTGTTCCTTCACAGGAAGATCAGAACGACCTGAATAATGACCAGCAATAACAGGAGGTATACCTGTGTACGCAAATAAGAATAAAGAAAAATCCAAATCAAGAAC
>CAZBFD010000164.1:0-3907 GCA_964491055.1 uncultured Eubacterium sp. | reverse complement strand
GGAGAATATCGGATTTCTTCGCGATGCGGAAACACTGAAATTCGTAAGGATGGCGCCGATATTCGACACAGGAAAGGCGTTTTCGCCGGGCTTTGCTTTACCGTGTACTGACAGGGAACTTGACATCATACAGGTGAACAGTTTTCTGCCGACGGAGCCGGAGCTGCTTGAACTCGTTAAAGACAGCTCGGTTCTGGATCTGTCAAGGCTGCTGTCTCCTGATGAGATATACAGATCGTACAGTAAGGACAGCAGAATGTGGGAAGGCTGGATAGATTCTGCAGTCTGGCTGTATGAGAAGAAGATTGAAATGCTGATAGGATAGAGGAGGAACAAGATGCAGTTTTCGGTTTCGGACAGGCATGATGTGATAATTGAACAGATACAGAATACAATAAACGAGCATGAGCTTATCACAAAGGGAGCACATGTCGTGCTCGGGCTTTCTGGCGGGCCGGATTCAGTGTGCCTGTTTACCGTGCTCGCGATACTCGTCGAGCAGCTTGACATAAAGCTCCACGCTGTGCATGTCAATCACCAGCTTAGGGGTGAAGCCGCTGACCAGGACCAGGAGTTCGTGGAGAACATGTGCCTGGAGGCTGGGGTGCCTCTGGACGTGATAGTGTTCGACTGTGCCAAGTACGCGAAGGATCTTGGTATCACGACTGAAGAGGCCGGGAGGATCAGGAGATACGAAGCCTTTGATGACGCTGCGGACAGGATCTTAAGAGATGAGCCGTCCGCCGATATCAGGATCGCAGTGGCGCATAACTATGACGACCAGGCTGAGACGATAATGTTCCGCCTTATGCGCGGGACAGGACCGGACGGGCTCGCCGGGATGGAATACATCCGCGAGGACGAGCGCGGCCACATGCTCATAAGGCCGCTCCTTGACTGCAAGAAGAAAGACATCGTGAGATTCCTCATGAAGGAGAAGATCGACGCGAGGCTGGACAAGACGAACGAGGAAGCAGTCTATTCCAGAAATGCGATCCGGCTTGATATTTTCCCATATCTCGAGAAATATTCTCCGAATTTCCGTGACGCGCTGGTAAGGCTCGGGAACGTGGCCCGAGAAGATAAAGCCCTTATGCACAGCCTTGCTGAGCAGGTCATGGAATATGCAATAACAGAAGCGGGGAATGGATATATCGAATTTTCGCGCAGCAAGCTCAAGAAAATTGCCATCCCGGTGCGCCGCAGGGTACTTTCGCTTGCGGCAGCTGATATCGGATTAACAGAGGACCTGACGCAGGCACATTTCAACGCTGCAGACAAGATTTTGATCGATGGCGGTCCGTCGGCAGGTGTCGATCTTCCGCATGGATACAGAGTCCTGAACGTATACGAGAATATCAGGATCGCTGCGCCGGACGAGTCAGGGGTCGCCGCGCCGCCGGGGAAGGCGATGGTCGTGAGCCGCGAGGAGTTCGATGCCATGGCTCCGCGGCGTGAGGATGCCGTTGACGATCAAAATCTAGACGGCATAGAAGCTGACAACAGTGAAAGTAATGCCGCCGAATACGCCGGCATGCTTAAAAAAGGCCGGTATGCCGCGTTCGACGCTGAGGCAGTGGAGCTCAAGTTCGGAAAAGGCTCATGTTCAAACGCCATGTGGAGGAGACGTGAATCCGGTGACTATATGGAGATAAGTGCATCTAAGAAGGATGCCGCAGCAAAGAAGGCAGAAGAAAAGAAACTCACATTTAAGCTTGGCCTGACGTCCGCAGAAGAGGATAAACCGCTAACAAAGAAGCTTCAGGACATCTTTGTTGACGGAAAGATCCCGAAAGAGGACCGGGATAATATATACTTCGCGGCTATTGGAAGCGAGGTGCTTTTCATACCAGAACAGGACGGATTCCCGCGCGCACGCTGGTCGACAGGATACAGGATCACCAGTGCGACAAAGCGCGTGCTCCTGTTTACGATATAGCACCACACAATCTTCACAGCGTCTCTGTTGAAGTATCACCGTTAATATGGTAGAATACAAGCGTTCCACTGATTATGCGGGCCATGCCTGAGGTACATATACAGTATGGCAGCCGCAGATGGAATTTATTTTGGTATACTGTTTTTATCTGCAGATAAAAAAGATTTGTATAAGAAAGGTATCAAAAGGGAATACATTGAGAAGATTTACTAAGAGCATAATCATATACACTCTTGTCTTTGCTGTCGTGCTCGGCGTCGCGATCATGTACAGAAGCATGGCTGAGGGAGACTCGCGGAGGATCGCGTTCTCCACGATGACTGAGTATCTGGACGCAGGCAAGATCAAGGAGATAAACATCACCGGGACGAAGATCACCGGTAAGCTCTCCGACACGGAGTATGTGTACGCGTATGCGAGCAACATCGTGGACATCCAGTATCTTAACGAGAACTATGTCTACAAGCAGATGAAGGAAGGAAAGCTCAAGTACGAGACGGATCCTCCTAAGTCATACAGCGCGTTCCTGTCGCTGCTCCCGACTCTGATAATGATGGTGGCGCTCGGATTCCTGTTCTACGTCATGATGAACCAGAGCGGGAACGGGAAAGCGTTCACGTTCGGCCGCAGCAGGGCCAAGCTTTACGAAGGAGACGACAGGAAGATCACATTCAAGGATGTCGCCGGGCTCAAGGAAGAAAAGGCGGAGCTCATGGAGATCGTTGATTTCCTGAGAGATCCGAGGAAATATCAGAACGTCGGCGCAAGGATACCTAAGGGGATCCTGCTGGTGGGTCCTCCGGGAACAGGTAAAACATATGTTTCCAGAGCGGTCGCAGGCGAGGCTGATGTCCCGTTCTATACGATAAGCGGGTCGGACTTCGTCGAGATGTTCGTCGGAGTCGGCGCGTCGCGTGTACGTGACCTGTTCGACCAGGCCAAGAAGACCGCTCCGTGCATCATCTTCATCGATGAGATAGACGCTGTAGGACGTACGAGAGGCGCAGGCCTTGGCGGCGGGAACGATGAGCGCGAGCAGACGCTGAACCAGCTGCTCGTCGAGATGGACGGTTTCGGAGAGAACTCAGGTATCATCATCCTTGCTGCGACGAACAGGCCGGATGTGCTTGATACAGCGCTGCTCCGGCCCGGCCGCTTCGACAGGCAGATAGTTATCGGCATCCCTGATGTGAAGGGAAGAGAAGAGATCATACGAGTACATTCAAGGAACAAGCCTCTTGCTGATGAGGTATCACCTGAGATAATCGCAAGAAGAACACCGGGATTCACGCCGGCTGACCTTGAGAACCTGCTTAATGAGGCGGCGCTCATCACTGCAAGGCGTAACGGACGCTTTATCAGGATGGCAGAGATCGAAGAAGCCACGACCAAGGTAATAGCAGGACCAGCAAAGAAGAGCCGTGTGATAAGCGATAAGGAAAAGAGACTTACGGCATACCATGAAGCCGGTCATGCTATCGTAATGAGGTCCATTCCAGGATCCGACCCTGTACATCAGGTAACGATAATCCCGAGAGGATCGGCAGGCGGATTCACCATGTCGCTTCCGACAGAGGATAAATACTTTGAGACCAAGGGCGACATGTTCAACCAGATCGTCCATATGCTCGGCGGAAGATGCGCTGAGGCACTCACTCTCGAGGATATCTCAACTGGTGCGAGCAACGATATCCAGCGCGCGACAGATCTTGCGAGAGCGATGGTCACCAAATACGGATTCAGCGAGAAGCTCGGTCCGATAAATTACAGCGGATCTGAAGAGGTGTTCCTCGGCCGCGACTTCTCCAAAGAGAAGAGCTTCTCAGACGGCGTTCAGCTTGAGATCGACGAGGAAGTCCGTGCTCTCATAAACAAAGCCTATGTGGAGTGCGAGCGCATCCTGAAGGAGAACATGGATAAGCTCGAGACAGTCGCACAGGCACTGATGAAAGTCGAGACCCTTGACGG
>CAZBFD010000163.1:0-3911 GCA_964491055.1 uncultured Eubacterium sp. | reverse complement strand
CATATAAGAAGGTCGCCGCAGCCCGTCAGCATCTGCTTGACGGGATCCTCGACCAGATACCTGATGTCCTCGTGAACAGCCCGGACGACGCGGTCCCGTATGTATTGAACGTGTCGTTTCTCGGGACGCGCGGCGAGGTTCTTCTGCACACGCTTGAGCAGGACGGCATATTCGTATCGACAGGCTCAGCGTGCTCATCAAACAAGAAGGGCGGGAGCTACGTACTCGCTGCGATGGGACGTACACCGAAAGAGATAGAAGCCGCGATCCGCTTCAGCTTCTGCAGATATAATACAGTTGAAGAGATGGATTACGTCATCGATAAAGTGGCCGCTGCCGTGGCGAAGTTCCGCAAGCTGGGGTCATTCAGGTAATGCTCCGGAAAGGGACTGTCCCTATTCGGGGCAGGAGGTAATACATGAACGAGAAGAATATATACATAGTCCGTTGCGGCGAGGTAGCGCTCAAGGGCATGAACAAGCCGTACTTTGAGAAGAAGCTTGCAGACAGGGTGAGGAACAGCCTTGTGGATCTGGGGCTCACCAGCAATACTGACCCAAGTGATGATGGCGTGGAAGTAAAGCGCCATCAGGGCCTGATCTATATCAGGAGCCCGAAGTCGATCCCTGATGATGAGATAATCAGGCGGGTCTCGAAGGTCTTCGGCGTGGCTTCTGTAAGCCCTGCTGTCGAAGCTGAGAGCGACATGGACAGGATCGGCGAGGAAGCCGTGAAGTATATGATGCGCCAGATCGAAGAGCGAGGCGTGAAGACTTTTAAGGTCTACGCGAAGCGCGCGGACAAGAATTTCCCGGTCGAGTCACCCGAGATCGCAAGAAGGATAGGCGCGAAGGTTTTGATCGGGTGCAAGGTCCTCATCGTGGACGTGCACGACCCGGACTGCAAGCTCTTCGTCGATGTGAGAGAGGACAAGACATACATCTACGACCAGAAGATCGGCGGCATGGGAGGCCTGCCTCTTGGAACGAACGGAAAGGGGCTCGTGCTTTTCTCGGGCGGGATCGACAGCCCGGTCGCTGCGTGGATGATGGCAAAGCGCGGCATGGTGATAGAGGCTATGCACTTCCATTCATATCCGTACACGAGCGACCGCGCCAAGGAGAAAGTGGAGCGCCTCGCAGGGATCGTCGCGTCGTACGCGGGACGTATCCGCATGCACATCGTGAACCTTCTTCCGGTCCAGGAGCAGATCGTTCAGAACTGCCCTGAAGAAGAGACGACGATACTCGTGCGCCGCTTCATGATGCGGATCGCGGAGAAGATCGCGGAGAAGAACAAGTGCATGATGCTGATAACGGGCGAAGACCTGGGGCAGGTCGCGAGCCAGACGGCGGAAGCACTCGTCGTGACAGACGCAAGCGTGAAGATGCCGGTCCTACGGCCGCTCATCGGGATGGACAAGGTCGAGATCATGGACAAGGCGAAAGAGATCGGGACATTCGAGACATCGATCGAGCCGTACGAGGACTGCTGCACCGTCTTCCTTCCGAAGCATCCGACAACAAAACCCCATCTGGACAGGATAGAACAGTCTGAATCAGCCCTGGACATCGACGCTCTCGTCAAGGCTGCTGTCGAATCAGAAGAAATCGTAGACATCGAACCGTAACAGGATATGCCGGCCGGGATAAGCTCCTGACTGGCATTTTTTAGCGCATTTTACTGCGATAAAACCCTTGAAAAAAGGGCAGGAACGTGCGATAATTTTTATAGTGCATACTTATGACATTTCATAAGATCGTATAAAATTTAAGGAGGCATATACATGGACTTTCAACTTTCGAAGGAACAGGAATTCGTTAGAAAGATGGTGAGAGAGTTCGCTGAGACTGAAGTCGAGCCTATCGCTGCTGATGTCGACAAGGAACACAGATTCCCTGAAGAAACAGTAAAGAAGATGGCGCGCTACGGAATGATGGGCATCCCATTCCCGACAGAGCTCGGCGGAGCAGGAGGCGATGAGCTTTCATATGCCATCACAGTAGAAGAGCTCGCAAAGTGCTGCGCATCCACAGCTGTTATCGTTTCAGCCCACACTTCACTTTGCTGCTGGCCGATCTACAAGTACGGAACCAAAGAGCAGAAGGAAAAGTACCTTCCTGATCTTCTTTCCGGAAAGAAACTCGGTGCTTTCGGCCTGACAGAACCGGGCGCCGGAACAGATGCTGCGGGACAGCAGACAAGAGCGGTCCTCGACGGTGACGAGTGGATCCTGAACGGATCCAAGGTATTCATCACAAATGGCGGATATGCAGACACATTCGTGATCATGGCAATGACAGACAAGTCGCTCGGCAACCATGGTATTTCCTCATTCATCGTAGAGAAGGGCGATGAGGGATTCTCGATCGGAAAGACAGAGGATAAGATGGGTATCCACGGATCATCCACAACAGAGCTTATCTTCCAGAACGTGAGACTTCCTAAAGACAGACTTCTAGGTCAGGTAGGAAAAGGCTTCAAGATCGCTATGTCCACACTGGACGGCGGCCGTATCGGTATCGCTTCACAGGCACTCGGTATCGCAGAAGGTGCTTACAACAAAACTGTTGAGTACATGAAGCAGAGAAAGCAGTTCGGACGTGCACTTACAAAATTCGAAGGACTGCAGTTCTACATCGCAGACATGGCTACAAGGATCCATGCAGCTCAGAACCTCGTATACGAGGCAGCCTGCAAGGTAGACAGCGGCCAGCCTTACGGAGAGGCAGCAGCTATGGCAAAGCTCTATGCTGCAGAGACTGCAATGTATGTAACAACCAAGGCTGTACAGCTCCACGGCGGCTATGGTTACACAGCTGATTATCCGGTAGAGAGAATGATGAGAGACGCCAAGATCACAGAGATCTACGAAGGTACCTCAGAAGTTCAGAAGATGGTCATCGCGGCCAACGAACTGAAGTAAGTCAAAGGAGGATAATATGGCATTTAAAATCGTAGTATGTGCAAAGCAGGTTCCTGATACTAACGAGATCAGGATCAATCCTGAGACGGGTACTCTGATCAGAGACGGTGTTCCAAGCATCATGAACCCGGACGACGCCAATGCACTGGAAATGGCGCTGGAACTCAAGGATAAGTACGATGACGTACATGTAACAGTTGTAACAATGGGACCTCCTCAGGCTGAAGACCTTCTGTTCGAAGCTCTCGCAATGGGCGCTGACGAGGGAGTTCTCCTCACAGACAGAGCTGTCGGCGGCTCAGACACATGGGCTACATCAAATGCTGTCGCGGCAGCGATCAAATGGTGTGGAGATTTTGATATCCTCATCGGCGGACGTCAGGCTATCGACGGAGACACCGCGCAGGTAGGACCGCAGATCGCTGAGAAGCTGCACCTTCCGCAGGTAACATACGTTCAGGAATACGAGTTCTCTGACGACATGAAATCAGTCAAGGCACAGAGACAGCTCGAGGACGGCTATGAGACAGTTGAAGTCAAGCTTCCATGCATGCTGACATGCATCAAGGAGCTGAACACTCCGAGATACATGAATATGAAGGGCATCTTTGCCGACAAGAAAGCCAACATCAAGATCCTGTCGGCTGCTGATGTAGGCGTTGACCTCACAACAGTAGGCCTGAAGGCTTCTCCGACAAACGTATTCAAGTCATTCACACCTAAGCCAAAGGGGAAGGGCGTAACAGTCGAAGGCGACACAGAGAAAGAGATCGCCGACAATCTGCTCGTCGGCCTCAAGGACAAACAGGTAATATAGTGGAGGTATGGACATGGCAGAGAATTTTGAAGATTATAAGAATGTTTGGGTCTTCGCGGAAGCGAGAGACGGCAAACTTATGAACGTTGCCCTGGAGCTGCTTGGCGAAGGCTCAAGACTTGCTCATGATATCGGCGGCGACGAGAAGCTGTGTGCAGTACTCATCGG
>CAZBFD010000162.1:0-3932 GCA_964491055.1 uncultured Eubacterium sp. | reverse complement strand
TCGCTGATCTCCTTCTCCTTCTTGCGCTGCGGCCTGATCAGAAGGAAATACATAAGCCCCATGAATACCGCGAGCATCAGGAGCGACGGCAGCATCTGCATAATATCTGTATTGTTCATAATATATGACCTCCAATGTTTACTGCTTAATAAATATGGTGCCGGCGGTGGGGTTCGAACCCACACGGTGTCGCCACCACAGGATTTTGAATCCTGCACGTCTGCCAATTCCATCACGCCGGCAAAAAAAATTAATGGTGCGGCTGACTGGACTCGAACCAGCACGGTTGCCCACATGCCCCTCAAGCATGCGCGTCTGCCATTCCGCCACAGCCGCACATCATTAATTAACGTGCTTTATTAATATATAACAAGTCAGCAGATTTGTCAAACAGCTTTTTTCTTTTTTGCAGAAAAGTTGTCAACGGGGACGGTTCTTTCTGACAACTTTTCTATCCGATCAGACTGTCCATTACCTGATATAGTTCCTCTTTTGTACCGTCATTATGTATCACGACGTCCGCCCTTTCTGACTTCTCGTCTTCTGACATCTGGGAAGCTATTCTCTCCTCTATCTTCTCACGTGTCGCGTCGTCACGAAGACCGGCACGCTCGAGCCTCGTCTCCATATCACATGTCACGAGCCATACCTCATCAACAAGTCTGTCGGCTCTTGTCTCAAACAGTGTCGGCGCATCAAGAAAGACTGTTTTATCTTTAGCTGCGGGCTTACGTCCTGATCTATAATCGTCGATAATCTCTCCGACTTTTTTTATGACCCTGCTCGTTATGATGCTCTCGAGCATTTCCCTTTTCCGCATATCAGAAAAGACCAGTTCAGCCATCTTCTTCCGGTCAAGCGAGCCGTCATCAGCTATCACACTGTCACCGAAAAAGTCCCTTATCTCAGCGAGCACAGCCGGATCCCCTGCAAGGTCCCTCGCGATCCCGTCCGCGTCGATCACATCATATCCCAATTGTTTGAGATAAGCCGAAACTGTTGATTTTCCAGTTCCTATGCCACCTGTAATGCCTATTATTCTCATTATGTAACCTCACATATCGAGCATTATATGCTGCTTCCTGAGGGCTTCCGCAGTGCAGGTACTTAGCAAATGCAAGTGAACACGCAGCATGAGCTTAGTACCTCTACACGAGGACCGAGCGCGAGCGGCCCGAAGGAAGAAGCATATGATGCTTGTTATTTTAGATCGTACCAGGAGTAAGCACTGTTCATATCCACAGTGAGCTTCACCGCAAGCTCCATCGCATGCTCCATATTCCTCTGGAGCAGCTCTTCCACGACCTGTTTCTCGTCTTCTGCCGTCTCGATAATGAGCTCATCGTGGATCTGGAGCACGAGAGCAGACCTGAGCTTTTTCTCTTTGATCTCATGGAATACGTCGCGCATGGCGATTTTGATGATATCGGCTGCTGACCCCTGGATCGGGCTGTTCATTGCAAGCCTCTCCCCTAGCTGTCTCACCATATAATTTGATGACGTGATCTCCGGTATGTACCTCTTCCTGCCGAGCAGAGTCTCGCTGTAGCCGTCTGTTTTCGCTGACTTCACGCTCTCGTCGAGATAGCTCTTCACTTTCGGATGCTTTTCAAAATACTCCTGAATATACTTTTCGGCCTCTGCCCTTGAAACGTGTATATCCTGTGCAAGTCCAAATCCGCTCATACCGTAGATTATGCCGAAGTTTACCGCCTTTGCGCGGCTTCTGTCTTCCTTCGTTACTTCGTCATACGGGATGTTGAATACTCGTGACGCAGTCTTCCTGTGAATGTCTTCTTCATTGTTGAAAGCGCTGATCAGGTTCTCATCTCCGGAGAGATGCGCCATGAGCCTGAGCTCTATCTGTGAATAGTCAGCTCCGACAAACACATTGCCAGGACCTGCTACAAATGCCTTCCTGAGGAGCCTTCCCTGCTCCTGCCTTACCGGTATGTTCTGCAGATTAGGCTCTGTACATGAAAGACGCCCTGTCGCGGCCACCGTCTGCTGATAATGGCAGTGGATCTTTCCATCGCTTCCAATAAGCGGCTTCAGGCCCTCAACATAAGTGCTGTAAAGCTTTGTGATCGTCCTGTACTGCAGTATTAAAGCAACTACCGGATGCTTGTCCTGTATCTTTTCCAGGATGTCTGCGCTGGTGCTGTATCCTGTCTTTGTCTTCTTTCCAGACGGAAGGCCGAGCTTGTCAAACAGTATGTCACCGAGCTGCTTAGGCGAATTGATGTTGAATTCTTCTCCAGCGAGCTCGTATATAGCGTGCTCGAGCTTTGACGCTTCTTCAGAAAGGTCTTTACCGATATCGGTGAGCATGCTCTTGTCGACATACACTCCCCTTACCTCCATTGAAGCGAGCACCTCGATAAGAGGAAGCTCGAGGTCACGGTATATTTCCTCAAGTCCAAAGCTCTTCATTTTCGGCTTCTGGACCTCTGAAAGTGCTCTTGCGGCCCAGAGCAGATCAGCTCCGCGCTCCATGTATTCTTTGTCGCAGCCTCCGAGCATGTCTGTCTGCGAGACTTTTTTGCTGAATTCCTTGTCGGACTCCATCTCATGGCGGAGCTCCTCCAGCGACAGGATCTTGATGTCGTAGCTGCTCTTTGACGGATCGAGCATGTATCCCGCAAGCTCGCTGTCATACCCCGCGCGGAAATCCGGCATGCCTTTCTTCAGGAGCATATATGCGTCGGCAGATAGTGAATGTCCACATATCCTGAGTCTCTTCCCATCCAGAAAACCGATCAAAGCCTTGTCGGTCTCTTCTCCGTCTGACCTGAGATACCAGCATCTGCCGCCATACATAAAAGAATAGCCGTCTATCACCGGATCATTCACATGATCATTATTCCCGAATACCTTGAGCCAGATCTCACTTTCATCAGGGATTCCAAGGGAGTCAAGCTGGTCAGCTGATATCTGTGATGTCTGTATCTCTGATCTGCTGTCGTCAGCTGCTGTCCCTGTGCTCTCAGATGCTCCGGTGTCCAGCTTCTTTAGGAAGCTGTTAAGCTCGAGCCTCGAGTATATGTCGACCAGCCTGTCCACATCCGGTTTTCTAACACGCATGTCGTCGAGGTCATACTCGATCGGAACGTTTGTTATTATAGTAGCAAGTCTTCTGCTCATTGCTGCGAGGCTCGCGTTGTCTTCCACTTTCTGTTTAAGCTTTTCAGGCTTTATCTCATCCGAACGCGCGAGAAGCTCAGCCACACTTCCGAATTCCTTGAGAAGCTTTATCCCTGTCTTCTCTCCGATCCCCGGTATTCCGGGGATATTATCGGACTGGTCCCCCATAAGGCCCTTGAGGTCGATGAACTGCTCTGGTGTGAGCTCATATCTTTCAAGCATCTTCTCACGGTCATAAAGGTCGAACTCTGTGATCCCCTTACGCGTGATCATTATCCTGGTATTGTCCGAAGCCAGCTGAAGAGCGTCTTTATCTCCAGTAACGACGAGTGGTGAAAGCCCCTTTTCTTCACTGTCTTTAGCAAGTGTCCCGATTATATCGTCAGCCTCGAAGCCGTCGATCTCGAGCTGCTTTATATTCATCGCCGACAGGATGTCCTTTATCAGCGGAAATTCCATTGCAAGCTCAGGCGGCATCTTACGCCTTCCCGCCTTATAATCCTTGTATTCAAGATGCCTGAACGTCGGCGTCTTCCTGTCCCACGCTACAGCAATATATTCAGGCTGTTCCTCCTGCTCCAGCTTGTTCAGCATGTTCAGGAACCCGAATATTCCCTGAGTATAGATGCCCTCGCGCGTTATCATAGGCCGCTGCATGGCATAATATGCCCTGTTCATAAGGCTGTTTCCGTCGATTATTATGAATTCACCATCCATTTTATCTGACCTCTTCCAAAAAAATACCCGGTGCACCGTCAGGACTTAATTGATTCCTATCTATCCGATAG
>CAZBFD010000161.1:0-3955 GCA_964491055.1 uncultured Eubacterium sp. | reverse complement strand
GCGCAGAAGCAGCGCATGCGCAGGAAGAAGCGGAAAACGAAGCCAGACAGGCCATGGCAAATGCCGAAGCTATCCGTTCTCAGGCCGGGTCAGACGAGAAAGATGATTTTGATGCGCCAGGACTAGCTGGAGAACTGCATGAAAGTGAGTCTTCCGCCACGGTATCACAAGATGAAGACACATCAGAAGAATATGCGTCGCTTAACGATGAAGCGGTCACAGCAGAAGCAAGTGCCGCTGCCGAAGAAGCCTCTGGAGCTGCAGCATCTGCAGCAATGTAAAAAGCCTCTCAGCAGTCTGTTCCTGTCAGGCACATGGTGTGATATAGTATTATGTATAGCGGGAGGAAATGGCCATGAAGATCAATCTTAAGGTACCGGACGGCGGATTCACTGAATATGAGGTGGAAGAAGGATCGACGATTGAGGACGTCTACAACGGTATCAGGGACAGGATACGCTATACATGCATCGCGGCTAAAGTGGACAATGAATATCAGAGCCTGACTTACAGGCTCATGAGACCGGATACTGACGGGGAAGGCGGGAGAGCCTGCTCGGTCGAGCTCCTTGATGTCAGGGACAGGGGAGCGTGCCGTGTTTATCATGCCGGCATATCGATGGTGTTTCTCGCGGCGGCAAGAAAAGTCCTCGGAAACACGATGTGCATCATAGCGAACACGCTCGCGCACGGACTTTTCATAGAGCTTAAGAGCACGGAAGGCGCAACGGATGAGATGGCTGACAAGATACGAAAAGAGATGCAGTCCATTATAGACCGTGACGTCAGGATAGTGAAGAAATACCTGCCGCGTGAAGAGGCGATCAGGCACATAACGGAGATCGGCGACAAAGAAAAGCTCAGGCTGGTAAAAGACAGGCCGGAGCTCCCGGGGCTTGAGATCTATGACCTGGACGGATACAGGGAGTTTTTCTACCCGGTCATGGTGCCGTCAGCATCATATGTGAGGATATTCTCGCTCGAGAGATACAGGAAAGGGCTTTTGCTCAGATTCCCGAACCAGTATGTGCCTGACGGGATACCGGAGTTCGTCGACGAGCCGAACATGTACAAGGCGTTTGCCGAGCAGAGCGAGTGGGACAGGCTGCTCGGGGTCGATTATGTGTCGGACCTTAACGATAAGATCGAGCATGGCGGATCTGTTGACCTGATCCAGCTCTCCGAAGCGCTTCACGACAAAAAGATCACGGAGATCGCGGGGACTATCACGGAGCAGGGCAGACGGCTCGTCCTGATCGCGGGGCCTTCATCATCGGGCAAAACCACGTTCGCGAAAAGGCTCTGCATCCACTTAAGGGTAAACGGCTGCAAAGCCTTGTACATGGGAACGGATGATTATTTTGTCGACCGGTCGGAGATGAAGCCTGACGAAAACGGTGAGGTGGACTATGAAAACCTCGACGCGGTCGACACAAAGCTGTTCAACGAGAACATGCGCGACCTGCTCGACGGGAAGGAAGTCGACCTGCCGGAGTTCGACTTTATAGAAGGTGTAAAGAGATTCGGCCGCCGCAGGACCAGGATCGACAGCAAGACCGTGATCGTAATCGAGGGGATCCACGCCCTTAACGAGGTGCTCACATCAGAGATAAGTAAAGACGATAAATTCAAGATATACATCAGCCCGCTGACCGGCCTCAACATCGACGCGCATAACAGGATACCGACTACAGACGAAAGGCTTCTCAGAAGGATCGTGAGAGATGAGAGGACCAGAGGGCGTGATGCCGCCGGGACCATAGCAGAGTGGCCGAAGGTAAGGCGCGGCGAGGACAGGAACATATTCAGGTATAACGGAGAAGCTGATGTGATGTTCAACTCGTACCACGACTACGAGATCGCCGTGCTCAAGAAATACGCAGAGCCGCTCCTCAGGGCAATACCGGGGAGCATGCCGGAACACGCCGAGGCACAGAGACTGCTCGGCATTCTGAGCTTCTTCCGCGAGATCGACGACGATACCGCGGTTGCAAACGACTCCATACTCCGTGAATTCATCGGGGGAAGCATATTCGTGTCATGAAGACAGATATCACAAATAAAAAAGCGTTTCTGCTGTGATAGCGGAAACGCTTTTTTGACTGTTCTGTTAACAGCTGTTATACTTCAGCCTTCCAGAGATTGTGCTTGTTGCAGTACTCGTAAGCCCCGATCAGCTTCTCGCCAGGAGCGAGGAAGAACTTGACCTCAGGAGCATCGCCAGGCTTGAGCTCCTTGAAATGGAGACCTTCTGTAGTCTGGATCATGATCGGTGAGATGAAATGATCCTCGACCATCGGATGAGGAACGTCGCCGACTTTAACGGTTACTACATTGCCTTCGATCTCGATAACAGGAACGTGCTTCTCAGCAGCGGCATCTTCAGTGTTAGGAGTGAGCTCCATCATTTCCTGGCCGCAGCATACAGGAGTGCATGCCGTCGACTTGACTTTAGCTATTAGCTGACCACATTTCAGGCATTTGAAAAACTTGACCATGTCATACCTCCATATCTGTGTTTAATAGTTCTCCGGCTTTACCTGGAAGTAAGCCTGCGGGTGCTTGCATACAGGGCAGATCTCAGGCGCCTTCTTGGCGACTACCTGATGTCCGCAGTTGCTGCACTGCCATACTACTTCTTCATCTTTTTCGAATACGGAACCGTTCTTCAGGTTCTCAGCAAGCTTCAGATATCTCTGCTCGTGTTCTTTCTCGATAGCGGCAACGCCTCTCATCTGAGCGGCGATCTCAGGGAATCCTTCCTCATCAGCTACATCTGCGAACTGAGGATACATCTCTGTCCACTCACCGTGCTCACCTTCAGCAGCAGCAAGCAGGTTCTCCTCTGTTGTGCCGATACCTACAGCCAGCTTGTACCAGAGCTCAGCATGCTCTTTCTCATTTCCGGCTGTCTCCTCAAAGATTTTTGAGATCTGTACAAATCCCTCTTTCTTTGCTTTTGATGCAAAATATGTATACTTGTTTCTAGCCTGTGACTCACCGGCAAATGCAGCCATCAGATTTTCCAGAGTTTTTGTTCCTTTAAGATCTTTCATTTCATATACCTCCCAAAAAGTGAACGATATTATCCTGATTACAGTGTAGCATCATCTTGTTAAAAGTCAAACAATATAAGTTGAATATGTATATAGTATATATATTTCTTTCACACACCATCATGCAGTTGTACCCGGAGCAATGTGAAAACGCGGGGATGCGTGTCAATAGTGAACGCGTGTAACCGTTACAATTACTATCTCCGCTCATCAAAATCTTCAAAAAAACTCTTGAAAAAAATTCAATAAAAACCTTGCATTCCAGATCACTTTCATATATACTAAAAAAGCTTGCTTTAGGCGAAGAAGCGGGAAGTTGCTGAGCTATCAGGTAATTTCCGCCGAGAATTGTCACCGCTTTGACGGTGGCGAGGGGAGTTCGCCGGTTTTTTGCTTTGTGAGTGAATGGTAGAAACGCACGGGGCAGTGTGCAAGAGCAGGCATTTGTCGCACACCTTGAAAACACAACATTCTCGTTGCTTTTGATCAGAGCCGGGGGTTTTCAGAAACGGTTCTGAGGAATGTGAATGTGTTTTCGGGAAAGGCCGACATAAAGGATTTCCCTGTACGAGAATAGCGAAAACAGTACAGAAAAAACAGGAGGAAGAAATGAGCGAACTACAGAAAATGAGAATCAGACTCAGGGCTTACGATCACGCGCTGCTCGACCAGTCAGCCGCAAAGATCGTGGAAGCAGCGAAGAAGACGGGCGCTGACGTGTCCGGACCTATTCCACTTCCTACAGAAAAGGAAGTCGTTACGATCCTGAGAGCAGTACATAAGTACAAGGATTCAAGAGAGCAGTTCGAGCAGAGAACTCATAAGAGACTGATCGACATCACAAACGCGACTGTCGACACGACAAATGAGATCACAAAGCTCGAGATGCCTGCAGGCGT
>CAZBFD010000160.1:0-3978 GCA_964491055.1 uncultured Eubacterium sp. | reverse complement strand
GCAGGGATCCGAGAGTCTTGCTCGCGAGCAGGCTTCCCTGTCCGCCGACTCCGACTATCATTATGTTCTTTGTTTCCATGACTAGTCCTCCTTCCCTGTTTCTGCAGCAGCTTTAGATGCGTGACAGCATTTCTTCGGTGTTTCAGCCGTTTCTGCGGCTTTGGCATGGCAGCACTTGTGCTCTCCGGATGGAGCTGCCTTGGCTGCGCCTACCGAGCATGCTCCTTCAGGATCTGTTGACTTCAGCGCGCCGAAATGGCATAGCTGGCTGCAGACACCGCATCCTACGCAGAGCGTCTCGTCGATGTGTGCCTTGCCTTCCTTGAATGAGATCGACGGGCAGCCGATCTTCATGCATGCCCTGCAGCTCCTGCATTTATCAACGTCCACCTTAAACGGTGCGTAATGCTTGACGTATTTCAGGAGCGCGCACGGACGCCTCGAGATTATAACTGACGGCTCTGGCGCCGCGAGTTCTTCTTTTATGGCCTTGTCTGTCTCTTCCAGGTCGTACGGGTCGACGACTCTTACGCGGTTTATCCCCATTGAGCGGCAGAGAGCTTCAAGGTCGATCCTGCCTGCAGGGTCGCCCTTGATGTTGAGGCCGGTCAGCGGGTTCTGCTGGTGGCCTGTCATCCCGGTTATGGAATTATCAAGTACGATGACCGTTGAATTAGACTGGTTGTACGCGATGTTCGCCAGCCCTGTCATGCCGCTGTGCATGAACGTGGAATCGCCGAGTACACCGACGGTCTTCTTTTCCGATTCTTCGCCGTTTATCTTATTGAATCCGTGCACAGCGCCGAAAGATGCTCCCATGCAGAGCGTCATCTCCATTGCTCCGAGCGGCGGCGTCGCCGCAAGAGTATAGCAGCCGATGTCACCAAGCACGGTGCATTTGTTCTTTGCAAGCTCGTAGAAGAGCCCCCTGTGAGGGCATCCGGAGCACATTACAGGCGGACGGACCGGGATCTGTTCGTCGAGCGCCTTGCCGTCGTGCACCTCGCCGCCGAGTGCCTTCGCGATCAGATTCTGCGAGAATTCATCACACATCGGAAGGATGTCTTTGCCGTGGACTTCAAGTCCGAGCGCGCGGCAGTGATCCTCGATGATCGGGTCAAGCTCTTCGACTACGACGAGCTTATCGACTTTAGCGGCAAAATCCTGAATGAGCTTCGTCGGAAGCGGGTTTGTCATGCCGAGCTTGAGGACTGAAACGGTGTCGCCGAAGACTTCCTTTACATATTGATATGATGTGCTGGCGGTGATGATGCCCATCTCAGTTCCGCCCATCTCGACGCGGTTTATCGCGATGCTCTTCTTTCCATCTGCATCCGTAATGTCATACTTGCAGGCTTCAGAGAGAGCTGTCAGCTTCTGTGTGCGCTCTTCAACGATCGGATGGCGCTTCTTCGCGTTCCCTGGCATCATAACGTATTTTGCGATGTCTTTCTGGTATTCTTTCCTCGGTACCATGCGCTCGCCCGGATCGACCACTGACTGGCTGTGCGCGACTCTTGTGCACATCTTGAGTAGCACCGGTGTATCAAAATCTTCGGAGATCTGATATGCGAGCTTCGCGAATTCATATGCCTCCTGAGAGTCCGAAGGCTCGAGCATTGGCACCTTGGACGCGATAGCATGATGACGGCTGTCCTGCTCGTTCTGGGATGAGTGCATCCCCGCATCATCCGCGACTGCGATGACCATACCGGCGTTTACGCCCGTGTATGACATCGTGTAGAGCGGGTCCGCGGCCACATTGAGCCCGACGTGCTTCATTCCGCAGAACGAGCGCGCGCCTGCTAGGCACGCCCCGAAAGCCGACTCCATCGCGACCTTCTCATTCGGCGCCCATTCGCTGTAGACGTCGTCGAACTTTGCGATCTCCTCAGTGATCTCTGTACTCGGCGTCCCCGGGTAGCTGCTCGCGAAACAGCACCCCGCGTCATACAGGCCCCGCGCAACCGCTTTGTTGCCTAACATTAATTGCTTCATAATCAGTCCTCCTTCGAGTGTGTTTTTCAGAACCGTCCCCAAAAACACATTTTCAAAAATAAAGCCGCACAGGTATTTGTGCGGCTCGTAATTTCTTAAAGTGTTTCTTCAATCCGTTTCCGTGCAGCGCAAATACCTCTACTTTAGCTCATAAAGTAAAACCAGTAATAATATGCTTCTGCAGTTTTCACGGAATAATTTCTCATGATCGTTTCCTTTCAATTAAAAAAATATTATCACTATATAACCGCTGTGTCAAGAAACACGTGGATAAAATGCTCAGATAAGTGTAAAATAGTGATATACATATAAATAATAAAGGAGTTTCAGAATCATGCCTATTACAGACTTACTTGAAAGAAATAGTAAATTGTACGGTAATGAGGTGGCACTGGTCGAGATCGACCCGGCGATCACTGAGATGCAGAGGGTGACGTGGAAGGAGTATGAGCTTGTCCAGCCGACTCAGTCTGAGTTCTACCGCAGGGAGATCACCTGGTCGGTATTTGACGAGAAGGCGAACAGGGTCGCAAACCTTCTTATCTCGCGCGGCATCAAGAAGGGCCAGAAGTGTGCGGTCCTTCTCATGAACTGCCTGGAGTGGCTCCCGATCTATTTCGGGATCCTGAAGACAGGCGCGATCGCTGTGCCTCTTAACTTCAGGTATACTGCTGATGAGATAGAGTACTGTGTCAAAAAAGCCGATGCAGATGTCTTATTCTACGGGCCGGAATTCATCGGCCGCGTCGAGGATATCATCGACCATCTCGGCAAGGACCACCTGCTGTTCTTCGTAGGGGATTCGTGCCCGAGCTATGCTGACGATTATTACAAACAGGTGTCCAACTGCTCAAGCGTTGCGCCGAAGATTTTGATCGAGGATAAGGATAAGGCCGCGATATATTATTCATCCGGGACGACCGGACGCCCAAAGGCGATCCTGCACAACCACAGGGCTCTCATGCAGTCCGCCCAGATGGAGGCGATGCATCATCAGACGACCAAGGATGATGTCTTCATTTGCATCCCGCCGCTGTATCACACGGGCGCGAAGATTCACTGGTTCGGTTCGCTATACACAGGAAGCCGCGCAGTGCTCCTCAAGGGGAACACGCCTAAGGCGATCATGGATGCTGTGTCGAACGAGGGGTGCACGATCGTGTGGCTGCTCGTCCCCTGGGCGCAGGATCTTCTGATCGCGCTGGATAACGGCGACATCAAGCTTGAGGATTACAGGACGTCGCAGTGGCGGCTCATGCATATCGGCGCGCAGCCGGTACCACCAAGCCTTATCAAGCATTGGCTGGAGTACTTCCCGAATCATCAGTACGACACCAACTACGGTCTGTCCGAGTCGACCGGTCCGGGATGCGTACACCTCGGCCTCGGGAACATCGACAAAGTCGGCGCGATCGGTATCCCTGGCTATGGCTGGAAGACGAAGATCGTGGACGAAAACGGCAAGGTGGTCAAGCAGGGCGAGGTCGGCGAGCTCTGCGTGAAGGGCCCTGGCGTCATGCTTGAATACTACAAAGACCCTGAGGCGACGAAGGAAGTCCTCAAGGGCGGCTGGCTGTTCACGGGAGATATGGCAAGGCAGGACGAAGACGGGTTCATCTTCCTGGTAGACAGAAAGAAGGACGTCATCATAAGCGGCGGCGAGAACCTTTATCCAGTACAGATCGAGGCTTTCCTCGCGGCGATGCCGAAAGTCCATGACGTAGCCGTGATCGGCCTTCCGGACAAAAGGCTCGGAGAGATCGCAACGGCGATCATCCAGGTCAAGGAAGGCATGGAGTGCACGGAAGACGAGATAAACCAGTTCTGCATAGACCTTCCGAGGTACAAGCGTCCGCGCAAGATCATTTTCGCAGACGTTCCAAGGAATGCAACCGGCAAGATCGAAAAGCCGAAGCTCCGTGAGAGATACGGAAGCGAGAGGCTCGTCGAGATGCAGAACAACGGCTGATAACATCAAAA
>CAZBFD010000159.1:0-4004 GCA_964491055.1 uncultured Eubacterium sp. | reverse complement strand
TCCTGCTCGGTGAAGGAATGACTTCAGAATTGACGAGAACGCCCTCTGCGCCTATAACTTCCTCACCTACTGCAGCACCTGTCTTAACATCTGCAACGTCTCCAGTGTAAGTGAAATATGATTTTCCGCCGAGTCCTGTTCCGAGTCTTAATTCGATCGGATCAAGATCAGCTACTTTCAAAATTTTATCAGCTGCAACGACCATAGTGGCCAGGGAGTAAGCCTCAATTATTCCAACAGCTTTGATCTCGTCCGGTACATTAGCCGAAACGATAGCCGGGAATACTCCGCTGTGAACATTCGGGATTACGATCTGATCCACGAGATATTCACCCGCGACTCTGACTCCCATCTTTACCGAGTTCTCTACCGCGGATACATCACCATGTACGATGGAGATATATTTGCCCGGGCAGACAGTATTAGCGGTAACTATATCCACATTGGAGGTCTTAACCATCTGGTCTGCTGTATATATTCCTCGAGCTATACTGTTAAACTCGATCATTCCTATAGCTTCACGCACCTTAATCCCTCCTTATGGTTATTACATTGAACTGGACCGATTCTACCGTTCCGGAGATGCTCGCGTGCACTGTCGCACCGAGCGCTCCTTCCTTGATATCAGCGATCTTCTGTCCTGCCTCCACGTGATCTCCCTGCTGTACCAGCGGCACTGCAGGAGCTCCGACATGATCCTTGAGATTGATGCCTACGACCTGAGGATCCACTACAGCTTCTTCAGTCCACGGAGCATCGACATCATACTGCGTAAGATTTATACGCGCGATCAGTCTGTCCGTAGGAACCATTCTGTATGGCCTCATAGGATTAGGTACGAATTCTTTCTTAGGCTCATGCTTAATGCCTGCTTCACGAAGCTTGTTCATGTAGTAGACATTCGCGAGCTTAGGACTTATTCCTGCAGGGCATGAGAAGAATTCACAGAGACTGCACTGGCAGCATGTCAGAGCAGCTGTTACGTTCTCATCTGCAGGAGCATTATAGGCCACCGCACGCACCATCTTGTGTGGCACTGTGGAATGACCCAGAAGGTGTCTTGGGCAAAGGTCAGTACACTTGCTGCACTGCTCGCATGCCGTCTTGTTCAGGCGGGCAGCTGTGATCAGAGTCCTGCTCTTTTTCTTGATCAGAACGTGATCTTCAGGCAGCACGATAATGCCCTTCGTCTTCTTTGTCACATACCCGTCAAGGTCGTCGAACAGAGGACCCATCATAGGTCCGCCGTTGATGACTTTGTATCCTGTAAAATCTGTTCTCCCGGCAACTGCCAGAACTTCCTTTATAGGTGTACCGATAGGTACTTTTACTGTGATCGGCTTAGGTACGTCACCTGTGATCGTAACATACTTCATTGTTACTGGCTCATCAAGTGTCGCATGGTAAACATTGTATGCAGATTCTGCGTTCATTACGACGCATCCTACTGCAATAGGAATACCACCTTCAGGAACGATCCTTCCGGTAAGCTCCTTTACCAGGACCATTTCATCACCAGCAGGGTATACAGTCGGAAGCAGCCCAACTTCGATCTCACCTTCGAGATTTAAATCTTTGATTGTCTTCTTCAGGATCTCAATGACCTTCTTGTGATGGCCCTTGATACCGATGATGGCATGCTGAGCGCCTGTCATCTCCTTACCAATCTTGAGACCCTGGATGACGTCAGCCGGATGGAACTCCATAAGCTGCTGATCCACTCTTAGTAGTGGCTCGCATTCGGCACCGTTAATCAGAATGTATTCAGCCTTGGCTTGCAGTTTCACATGAGTTGGAAACCCGGCTCCACCGGCGCCGATAACGCCGGCTTCTTTTACTTTATCAAGTAAATCCATTGTGACCTCCATCCTCACGCTATTTTAGCTCGCAATCTTCGTCAATGATGCCTACAACGGCTGCATCACAAGGTACATTATCGTTCCCCAGCATCCTTCTTGCAGAAGAACCTGTAGTAACGATGACCCTGTCGCCGATGCCTGCGCTTATAACATCGATCACGACCAGCCTTTTTCCAGCCTCTTTGCCGCCAAATACTTCTGCGAGCATCAGCTTGTAGCCGCTTAGCAGGTCAGCATGTTTGGTAGCCCAGACATTATCAATTAGCGTGGCTGTAATCACTGTACATTCCCTCTTTCAACTTTCTTTCGATTTCAGTTAACGCATCTTCGACTGCCGCTGTATTACCGAATATTGCAAGAAGCGTCATGTGCTGAGGGCAGATACCCTTGATATCATACACATCAACACCTGTTGCCTTCTCTGCGATATCCGCAGCGCACACCATATCGATCATGCGTCCCTGTATGAGACCAACTGCTTCGGCCCCATCCAGCGGACTCTCCTTCGTGATCCCCATTCGTCTCTTTATGAGCTCTTTGGTTCCCTCCGAAGGAGATCTTATAATTCTAAGATCCATTCTTAACCTCCTCCGTTCAGAACTTCGGCTCGTCGGTACAGCTAAGTGCTATACCAAGCGGAGTAATGAATAATGGATTCTGCGGTTTATGAGTAGGTATACCTGTCCAGGCTTCTATTTCCTTCTCGATTCCAGCAAGGCAGCAGCTTCCGCCGACGAGCACGAGCTCATCAACATCATAGCCTTCTACCATCTCTTTAACGATCTGGGCCACCTTCTGTACTGTCGGACGGAGCACAGGGAATATCTCTGCATGATTCTTAGGATCTCTCTTATAGAGCTCCGCTTCCTCATACGATTCCTTATATGCTCCCGCGAGCACGAGACTGAAATGCGTTCCTCCGGTCGGCTCATCATCTGTGAAGATGACTTCTCCATCTTTAATAATGGATATACCGGTGGTTCCTCCGCCTATGTCCACAACTGCCCCATTCTTGATCTTAAGAAGGTTGTTTGCGGCCGTAGGCTCATCCTGCAGATTTGTTACAGTGAATCCAGCAGATTCGGTAACATTTCTTACAGCACCTCCATCAAGGGTATCTGTCCCTGGCGGAATAGCTGCTGCTCCCCATCTGAGTTCTGTGCCAAGCTCTTCCTCGATCTCTTCCTTCATATGCCGCACGATATTAACTGCACCTATGTAGTCAACTACCATGCCGTCACGAACGATAGGCTTCTCCGGATAGAGATACCTTCCTGCGACCGGGCGCCTGTTTTCATCGAGTGTAGCTACGACCGTACATGCAGTTCCCAGATCGACTCCGGTATAATACACTGACGATCTCTCCCTGATAGGATGCTTAACTACATACTCAAAATCAGCTACGAACTTGTTTACTTCTGTAAAATCTGCAAATTGTGCCATGAAATAGTTTTTCCCCTCATTATATAATATGGTGCTCATCGGGCGGGCCGGCCGTGACCGGCCCGCTCTTTATGTCTTTAAAGAAAATCTGTCCAGTTGGTTGGGTAAACGATGTACAGATACTTACATGTCGTTGGTGACTGGAAATGAATATGGCTGTTCTTCGGAATGATAATGCATTCGCCAGGTCCGGCTTCTACAATATCACCATTCGTCTCGATCTGAAGTGTTCCTTCAAGAACGATGTCGATCTCGTCATATGTCAGCGTCCATTCAAGAGCTGAATGATCGATGGACATGACGCCGGCGCCAAGATTCTTGTCATCATCAACGCCTGAGATATCAGCCATGTATACACCATCCTGATGAACTCCGTTGCAGTCGAATACAGGAAGCTTTGTGTTTCTGTAATCAAGCTTGGTAACTCCTGACGGAGCTACTTCTTTAACTGTTCCGAATTCATCAACAGAAGACTTGATGTTGCTGCTGGCTTCTGCTTTTAATGTTGCCTCGACAATCTTAGCGATTACCTCACTCAGCGTTTTTTCATCAATTTCCATTCTTGAGTCTCCTTTAAAGTTATAAATTTAATTTGTATTCGTCCTTGAACGTTTACAAAAAAGTACTTAGCTAACAGGACTATGAATATTTATTAGCTGTAGCTCTTGTCTCCTCTACCTTCTTAAGAAGTACAGGTCTCAG
>CAZBFD010000158.1:0-4026 GCA_964491055.1 uncultured Eubacterium sp. | reverse complement strand
ATCTCTTCGGAACTCCTGAGAGACCAAGGCTCTGTGTTTACAGATCAAACAAGAACATCTCATGTCAGATCATCGACGACGTGAACGGTGTTACACTGGCAGCCGCCTCTTCTCTTGAGAAAGAGCTTGGACTTGAATACGGCGGAAACAAGGAAGCCGCAAAGAAGGTCGGTGAGGCGATCGCCAAGAAGGCAGCAGCAAAAGGCATCAGCGAAGTATGCTTTGACCGTGGCGGATATATCTATCACGGAAGAGTCAAGGAACTCGCTGAAGGCGCTCGCGAGGGCGGACTTACATTCTAACGGGAGGTAGAAAATGCGTAGAGATAATGATGCAGAAGCTTCCAAGCCGGAAATGACCGAGACTATCGTGAGCATCAGACGTGTTGCCAAGACTGTTAAAGGCGGACGTAACATGAGGTTCAGTGTTACCATCGTGGTAGGAGATCACAATGGTAAAGTAGGTGTCGGGCTCGGAAAGGCTCAGGAGATCCCTGAAGCCGTCAGAAAAGCTACGGAAGACGCAAAGAAAAATATTGTAGATGTTCCGATGGTCGGGACAACTATTCCACACAAAATCATCGGTGTGCACGGAGCAGGCAGGGTTCTGATCATGCCGGCTGCAGAAGGTACCGGAGTAATCGCGGGCTCAGCCGCACGTACAGTGCTCGAGTCAGCGGGCATCAAGGATGTCAGGGCCAAGTCAACAGGCTCCAGCAACATCGGTAACCTTGCATATGCCACACTCGAAGGACTCAAGGGTCTTGTTACGGTTGAGCAGGTCGCTAAGCTCAGAGGCAAAACTCCTGAGGAGATCCTGGGTTAGGAGGTACGAAAATGGCTGATAAGAAGATCAAGATCACACTTACCAAGAGCCCGATCGGAGCTACTCCTAAGCAGAAGAAGGTCGTAGAGGCACTTGGTCTCAAGAAGATGCACCACACCGTGGAGCTGATCGACAACGCCGCAACACGCGGAGCAGTTGCAAAGGTCAGGCATCTTGTGACAGTTGAAGAATAGGGGGTGCATCAACTATGAAATTAGAAGAATTAAGAGCACCTGAAGGTTCGTCAAGAGCCCGCAAGAGAAGAGGCCGCGGAAACGCGACAGGACAGGGCAAGACAGGCGGAAGAGGAATGAACGGCCAGAAGCAGAGATCAGGCGGAAAGATCAGACTCGGCTTTGAAGGCGGACAGATGCCTCTGTACAGACGTCTCCCTAAGAGAGGGTTCACGAACATCTGGGGTACAACATATGCGATCATCAATGTAGGTGATCTTGCGGGATTTGAGAGTGGAGCAGAAGTAACTCCGGAGATCCTCAAGGACATGGGCATCCTCAAGAGACTTGAGGACGGCGTCAAAGTCCTTGGCGACGGAGAGCTCACAAACAGCATCACCGTGAAAGCCAGCAAATTCAGCGAGGCTGCGAAAGCAAAAATCGAGGCCGCAGGAGGAAAGGCTGAGGTGATCTAAATGGAAATGTTAAAGACCGTAAAAGAAGCCTGGGGAGTTAAAGAGCTTAGACAGAAGATGATCTTCACGCTGCTCATGCTTGTGGTATTCAGGATCGGCTCGAACATTCCTGTTCCGGGGATCAACAGAGAAGTCCTCGCGCAGGTATTCGAAGGCGACAATATGGGCCTTTTCGAGCTCTTTAACCTGTTCTCCGGCGGATCGTTCGCGAACTTTACGATCTTCGCATTGTCGATCACACCGTACATCACGGCATCCATTATCATCCAGCTCCTTACGGTAGCTTTCCCGTATTTCGAGAAGCTTGCCAAGGAGGGAATGGAAGGCCGTAAGAAGATGGCTCAGATCACGAGATACTTTACAGCAGTGCTCGCTGTAGTACAGGCTCTCGGACTTACGTTCGGACTGTTCCAGCAGGCTGTTGTAGACAAGACACCGTTCAACTACATAGTGATCACGCTGATACTGACAGCAGGAACATGCTTCCTGATGTTCATCGGCGAGCAGATCGACCAGAACGGTATGGGTAATGGTATCTCACTCATCATCTTCGGCGGTATCATCGCAAGGATGCCAAGTGAGATCGCAAGTGTCTGGACAAGATACATCAGCGGAAGCCTATCGATCGTGACGCTCATCATTCTGGTGGTATTCGGCATCGCAGTCATCATGGGTGTCATCATCATACAGCAGGGAACAAGGAAGATCCCTGTACAGTATGCAAAGAGAGTTGTAGGCAGGAAGATGTATGGCGGACAGTCCACACACATTCCTCTGAAAGTGAACCAGGCAGGAGTTATTCCTATCATCTTCTCACTTTCACTGCTGCAGTTCCCGCTGACTATAATGTACTTCTTCCCTGACACGCCGTTCTACAAGTTCTGTGAGAAATGGCTGTCACCTGCGGGAAACCCGGGAGTATGGGTATACGCAATACTGAACGTACTGCTCATCATATTCTTCAATTACTTCTACACGGCAATCACATTCAACCCTGTAGAGGTCGCAAATAATATGAAGGCAAACGGCGGATTCATCCCTGGGATCAGACCGGGCAAGGCAACGATCGACTACCTGACAAAAGTAATGTCAAGACTTTCGATCGTAGGAGCACTGTTCCTGGCCATCATCGCGACACTGCCGACGATTATTTCACAGTATACGGGGCTTAACCTCTCGTTCGGAGGCACATCGCTTCTGATCGCTGTAGGTGTTGCGCTCGATCTGTACAGGTCAGTTGAGAACCAGCTGCTCATGAGAAACTATCAGGGCTTCCTGAAGTGAAGCCGGGAGGTATAGAATGGTAAGAACGATTTTGTTAGGACCTCCGGGAGCGGGCAAAGGAACGCAGGCGGAGAGGATGATCGAGAAGTATGCTATCCCTCACATCTCGACGGGTGACATCTTCAGAGAGAACATCAAAAACGGCACTGAGCTTGGAAAGAAAGCCCAGGAATACATGACAAAGGGCGAGCTCGTTCCTGATGATCTCGTCTGCGAGATCGCGTTCGACAGGCTGAAGAAGGATGACTGCAAGAACGGATTCCTTCTTGACGGATTCCCGAGAACAGTATATCAGGCCGAGAAGCTTGATGAGTTCCTCGCAGGCCGCGGAGAAAAGCTCAGCAAGGTCATCGACCTTGAAGTGACCGATGAAGAGCTCATGAAGAGGATCACGGGAAGGCGCGTCTGCAAGGACTGCGGAGCAACGTTCCATGTAGTGAATTTCCCGCCGCAGATCCCTGGGAAGTGCGACAAGTGCGGCGGCATCCTGATCCAGAGGGCAGACGACAATGAAGAGACTGCCAGGAACAGGATCGAAGTATACAACAGAGAGACAAAGCCTCTCATCGACTATTATGAGAAGTCCGGCAACATCGTTCGTATCGACGGCATGATCTCTCCGGATAAAACATTTGAAGACATTGTGAAGGTTCTCGGTTAACGGGGATCAGTGAGGTGAAGCATGGCGAAAAAAGACGTCATTGAAGTAATGGGAACCGTTGTGGACGCCCAGCCGAATGCAATGTTCAAGGTCAAGCTCGAGAACGGGTTCGAGATACTCGCTCACATCTCGGGCAAGATCAGGATGAATTATATCAGGATCCTTCCGGGAGACAAGGTCAAGGTGGAGCTTTCACCGTACGACCTGACGCGCGGCAGGATCACCTGGAGAGACAAGGGCTGACACTTTACAGGAGAGCAAAATCCTGACTGCTTAGACGCGGTCTCCGGCCGCGTGAGCAGGGAGCGAAGCCTGGAATGGAGGATCTAGAAATGAAAGTAAGAGCTTCAGTAAAGCCGATCTGCGACAAGTGCAAAGTGATCAAGAGACATGGCAAGGTCATGGTCATCTGCGAGAATCCTAAGCACAAGCAGAGACAGGGCTAGACAAACAAGATTTTGATGATAGACACGGCGGACGGAGATACACCCGTGCGTCGGTCATCAACGCTCCGGGGGGCCGGGTCCCCAGAGCTGTATAATATTTTTTCTTAGAACACCTGTCTATATCACTCCCGGAATTGTGACGGAAGATAGGAGAAGGAGGA
>CAZBFD010000157.1:0-4042 GCA_964491055.1 uncultured Eubacterium sp. | reverse complement strand
TTGTCAGCGGGTTATCCTGCCGCCTGATCTTTCTCGTCGTAGTGCGGACAAAATCTTCTTTGCGTACGAAGACTGCGCGGATGCGCTTGTAGACGGCAAGGGTCTGGTTGAACTCGTTCATGAGGGCCTTGAAGTAGGAGATAAGCTCCTGTTCGGACGGCTCGTGTCCCAGCTTCTCAGTGATGTTTTCTGTTGCCGGGAGGATCTGGATCCCGACTGTCTCCTCGCCGTGGTCGTCGTACGGGAAGACCATGCACTCCTCGATCGCAGGGTCGCTCCTGATCTCGTCCTCGATCTCCTCAGGATACACGTTCTCGCCGGTCTTTGTGACGATCACATTCTTTGCGCGGCCGGTCAGGTACAGCCATCCGTCAGGGTCAACAAAGCCCAGGTCGCCTGTGTGCATGAAACCGTCAGGCTCGATCGTCTCTGCGGTCTCTTCCGGCATGTTATAGTATCCAAGCATGACATTCGGCCCGCGGAAGAGCACTTCACCGATGCCGCTTTCATCTTTATTGATTATCTTTATTTCGCCCTTGTCGACGGTCGTTCCGACTGAGCCGGCCTTGCGGTAGCGTTCTGCCGGCGCGCTTCCCGGCGTACCGGAGATGAGAGGCGTGCACTCAGTCATGCCGTATCCCTGCAGAACCATGACGCCGAAGTCTTCAAACGCGCGGAAGATCTTCGGGTTAAGCGCTGCGGCTCCTGTGATGACCACGCGGAGCTTCCCGCCAAGTCCGTCGATAACTGATTTGAAGATCGTCCTGCTCATATTGATGCCGACTTTCCTGAGCGCTTTGTTCACCTTCATCGCGCGGCGGAAAGTCTTCTCTTTCCCGCTCTTTTCAATTCCTTTCTGTATCCTGTCGTACACGAGCTCGAGAACGCGCGGAACGACGATTATGAATGTGTTCTGCGCTTCTTTCATGTTCTGGCTTATGTATTTGAACCCTTCGCAGAAAGCAGTGCTTGCGCCGCGGTAGAGCACGAGCAGCATCCCGAGCGTGCACTCGTATGTGTGGTGGATCGGGAGGAGCGACAAAGTTTTATCTGTCTGGTAGACCTGGCAGATCCGGCAGACGTCCATGATGTTCGAGGTGATGTTCCTGTGGCTGAGCATTACGCCTTTCGGATTACCGGTGGTGCCCGACGTGAAGAGGATCACAGCGAGTGCGTCAGGGTCTATCTCCGCATCGAGAAACTCTCTGTACTGAACAAAATCCTGCTCGTCCAGCCCCGCATGCGGGTCATCCGCCGGAAGAGCACCGAAAGCAGCATGCGGATCAGAGGATTCTGTCTGCTCGCTGTTGTCTGTTTCGGCGATCAGGTGCTCGCCCCACGAAAGAAGCTCGCGCCAGCTGTATATTTCGACTTTGCGGGTCTCGCCGCCGCCAAGTATAAGGTCGCGGTATTCGGCCCTGTTGAAGTTTTCCTCTGTAACAGGTTCCAAAGGCTCGTTTATGTCTGTCCGGTCGCCGTAGAATTCCATGACGATAAGCCGGTCTATCTCAGGAAGGCCTGCGAGCTTTTTGCATTCCTGCCTTGTGCAGAAGATAGTGTGTGCATCGCCAGCCCTCAGCAGGTTACCGATCTCGGGACCTGTCAGCTCTTTATCGATCGGGACAACGATACCTGTTCCGTTTATCACGGAGAGATATGATACGATCCACTCGTAAGAGTTCTGGCCCATGACAGCGATCCGCTCACCTTTAAGGCCCATGTGGCAGAGCATTGAGCCAAGCGCATTGACGTCGTGCTGGAGGAGCTCATAGTTTATCGCTTCGTACGGAGCGCCTTTTTTCTTTTTCACCCAGAATGCAGGGTTATTGCGGTAAAGATCCGCACTTCCGGCGAGCATGTCCTTGATCGTGACGATCTCCCGGATATCCGTGTACCAGTAGCGGCCGAAGTCACTCCCTTTGATTGTTTCTGTATCTTCCATAATCATCTCTTTCATATATCATATAAACGAGATTTTGATCTATATGTACATGATAACATATGAGCAGAGTAAAAAGTAGACATTTAAATCGGAGCGGATCTCCCGATGTGCCTGTTTTTGTGTATGTTTACGTCATTGTCATTTGACTTGGAGCATGCCTTTGGAGTATGATTAAATTTGGCATAATGGGCATGTATATGCATATGCCGGGAGGAGACCATGAGAAAACTAATAGCGGTGCTCACCGCAATTATAATGATATTGAGCCTTGCGTCCTGCACGGGACGGGGAGGCGAAAATGAAGAGGATGCTTTCAAGCCGGTAGAGCTGGATTCATGGAGCCCTGTAGTCCGTAACGGCATCAACGCAATGATGGAAGAATGCGGAAAGACAGCGAAGAACTATGATGATACGACGTATGTCGTGTTCGACTTCGATAATACCTGCTCTATCTTTGACGTAGAGGAGCAGCTGGCTGTCTATCAGCTCCAGCACATGGCATTTGCGTCGGATATGGACGAGGAGAAGCTTGCGGAAGTGCTCTCGACCGGTCTCGGCGACCTTGCCGAGAAACGCGGTAGAGACTACTGCCAGAGGAACGCTTCGTACAACAACTGGATAACAGATATCACGAAGGCATACGGACTCCTGCTTGCGGAGTTCGGGCCATTCACACCTAAAGGGCTTGATGAGGAGCGGGCTGAAGCGATACAGAAGACGGATCAGTGGAAGGAATTCGCGACCAAGATGCGCGCGATGTACGACCTGATCTATGATTCTGAGTCGGCGGACGTCGCGTATCCGTGGGTGCTCTACTGGTTCACCGGATTTTCGGAAGCTGAGGTATACGACCTCGCTAAGGCTTCACATGAATACTTTAAAGAGCAGGAATCTGAATATGTGACGTGGACGTCGCCTGATATCAAATCAAAGATCGGCATCTGCGAGTACGAGTGGATCAACGGTGTCTCGGTCCCGGACAACATCAAAGAGCTCATGTCAGCTTTAAAGCATAACGGCATCAAAGTCTATATCTGCTCGGCGTCTTCGACGGACGTAGTGCGGGCTGCCGTGGACGTCTGGGGACTTCACGATTATGTGAGCGGCCTCATGGCGATGACGAACAAGCTCGAGGACGATAAATACATAAATGAATACGACTACGAAAAAGGCTTTGCCTGGATCCCGGGAGAAAACGGGACCTGGGAGAAGGGTGATGTCCCGACCAAGGCACAGACCCAGGGTGAGGGCAAAGTCACAGCGATAAACAACGTGCTAGTCAAGGAATTCGGCCACGGGCCGGTCGCGGGATTCATGGATTCCACCGGCGACTTCAATTTCTGCACTGAGTACGAGACCCTGAAGATCGTCTGCTGCCTTAACAGAGCATCCAGGAGAGTCACTGACGGCGGCGGGCTCATCGCGGAGCTTGCGGTCTACCAGAACATGGACCTCGGATACGACTATGCAAAGGCACAGGAAGCAGGAGATATCTATTATGTCCTTCAGGGGCGCGACGAGAACGGCTACAGGTCGCTCAGGGACAGCGACGCCACGGTAAGGCTGGACGAGAAGGAAGAAGAAGCACATGTTTTCCGCACTTACGGCGAGGGCCAGGTCAACCTGAACGAGGCCCAGCTTGAATACATGCGTGAAAACAAGATGACTACAGAAGAGATAATCAATACATTCGCTATCCATACCGAGGAAGATGACGAGGATAACAGGCTAGGCTTCGAGTATGGGTTCCTGACTGATGATAACTTCTCAGGATATAAGAGCATAAAGTGATAACATCCTGGCACCGGCAGTGCCTTCGCCGGTGCCGGTTAAGCGCGCTGTTTATTTCGTTGGCGTGCCTCTTAACTCCGGGCGGAAAGGAGGTGTAGGAAAGCATAATGTTCAAAAACTTAATAAGAGTCCTGTCGGCGCTTATCGGAGCAGTTTTAGGCTACGGTATGTTCGGTCTCGTTTTGTACGTGCTCGGGAAATTCGGTGTGGAGATCCCTGAGATCATCACAAACAACGAATCGATCGCCGCTGTCGCAACAGCAATTATTTCAGGTATTTTATTCTTCATAATTGCTCCGGCAATTGCCG
>CAZBFD010000156.1:0-4051 GCA_964491055.1 uncultured Eubacterium sp. | reverse complement strand
TTGTTGGAGAGTTCCTGGAACTTCACGGCTCCGATCCCGACTTCCTTCGCGATCTCGTCGACATGCTCCTCGGTCGCGTCCGGATTCTTCTCGCGGATGATCTCCTTTGTCTTGTCGATCGCGTTGTTCAGGACGTCCTCAAGGAATACGACGTTCCCGCCTCTTGTCGACAGGATCTGGCCGTTTTCCAGGCTTACCATTCCGAACGGAACATGGATGCAGTCCTCTTCCCATTCATAGCCGAGCAGCTTAAGTATCATCTTGAGCTGCTTGAAGTAGAGGTTCTGCTGTGTCGCGACGACATAGATATTCTTGTAGAAATCGTAGTGCTCCTTACGGTAGACCGCGGTCGCGATGTCACGCGTGCAGTAAAGCGTCGAGCCGTCTGACTTTGTGATGAGCGCCGTGCCGAGGCCGTAATCCTCGAGGTCGACCACGTTCGCCCCGCGCGACTCATGCATAAGTCCCTTATCCGCGAGCTCGTCGATGAAGCGCTGCATCTTGTCTGAGTAGAAGCTCTCTCCGTCGTATTCATCAAATTTAATGTCCAGCATATCGTAGACACGGTTGAACTCCTTGAGCGAAAGGTCGCTGAACCATTTCCAGAGCCTGACTTCTTCCTCTTCACCGGCCTCGAGCTTAACGAATGCCTCCCTCGCCTGGTCGTCAAGCGTAGGGTCGTCTTCAGCTTCCTTGTGGAACTTCGTATAGAGGTAGAGCAGGTATTTGATCGGGTCCTTCTCAAGATCCTCGGCGTTGCCCCACTTCTTGTACGCGACGATCATCTTCCCGAACTGCGTGCCGTAGTCGCCGAGGTGGTTCAGCCTCACCACGTTATACCCGAGCTCAACATACAGCCTGTATATCGAGTCGCCGATTATCGTCGTCCTGATGTGGCCGATGTGGAACGGCTTTGCGATGTTCGGTGATGAATACTCGACGATGACGGTCTTGCCATTCCCCTCGTCAGACTTCCCGAAGTCCGGGTCAAGCGCCGCGTCGAGGGTGATCCCTGACATCTCCTCCTTGGAGATGAACATATTCACGTACGCGTTCACCTGCTCGACCTTCTCGAACAAAGCCTCGTTTTCTATCCCCGCCGCTATGTCTTTTGCGATCAGCGGCGGAGCTTTTCTCAGAATTTTTGCGAGCCTGAAGCACGGAAAAGCATAATCTCCGTTCGCCTTGTCCTGAGGGATCTCGATCATGCTCTTTATGTCTTCCTTGTTGAGGCCGCCTTCATCGTCCGGGCCCGCTCCGAGGCCTTTCAACTGTTCTGCCAGAAGCTCCGCGATCTTCTCCTTGATATCTACCATTACTTTTGCTCCTTATCTATATTCTGATCATTCTGCGTCTTCTCTATATCTTTTTCTGTGATCACATTTATTCCTGCCTTCTTAAGCAGCTCCGCGAACAATCCATCGCCCTCGACGAGTGTGTGTGTGAATGTTCCGTCATATACACAGCCGGATCCGCATGACGGGCTGTTTGCCTTCAGTATCGCAAGCTCAGGCGGCTCATAGTTCCTCTGGTCGGGAGTTCCGCATGCTGCCATTACCTTCTCCATACAGATCTCCGCGCCGCGCCTGAAATACTCTGTCACGTCCTCGCCTTTACAGTTGACGACCCGCATCACTGCTTCCTCAGATCCATTCGCGTCTGGGACACATACCTGCTCAGCAGGCGGCCGCGGCGACTTTAGTCCGCCAGCGGTCTCTGGACAGACAGCGAGTATCTTGTGGCCCTCGCAGAAGTCCTTAACGACTTCATTGTCGTTGTTCCCGCCGTCATATTTACAGTTGGCGCCAAGAAGGCACGCACTTACTATATACATTATTTCTTCAGCGTGACCACTGTCACGCCCTCCCCGCCTTCGTTGTACTCGCCGGGCCGGATCGACGCGACGTGCTTGTTCTTCTTAAGCTCACGGCGTATACCGTCGCGGAGGATCCCTTCGCCTCTTCCGTGGATTATCACGCAGGTCTCGAGCCGTGCCATCGCAGCGTCGTCAATATATTTCCCGACTTCCATCAGGGCGTCATCCAGATTCTCGCCGCGGACGTCTTTTTCCATCTTGATCGACATGGCTTTGCTCCGCATGAGCCCGCTTACTGACGACCTTGACTTGACCTGCTGCTTCTTTGACTGCCGGACGACTGTAAGGTCGGACGCGTTCACTTTCATCTTGACTGATCCGACTGCAATAGTGAGGTTGCCCTTGTCGTCCGGAAGTGTCACGATCGTTCCTTCCTGGTCGAGCGGGACATACATCACACTGTCTCCTGCTTTCAGGTCTTCCACGTTCACAGGATCGTCATTTGCCTGTCTGATCACATGTTCCTGGTACTTCTTTTCTTTCTCGTTCAGCTTATGCCTGCTCTCTGAGAAAAGGCGGTTTCTCTCGCCGAGGCTCTCCTCGTGTGAAAGCTCCTTGAGCTCCCGCTTGACTTCGTCCGCAGTTTCGCCTGCGTCACGGATTATCTCACGCGCTTCACGCCTGGCGTCGCGCATCATCTGCTCTTTCTTCTCGTGGAACGCCTTCTCTTCTTCCTTGAATTTACGGCGTGCCTCCTCCATCTCAGCTCGAAGCAGCGCTGCCTCTTCACGGTCGTGCTCGGCGTCGAAGCGGTCTTTCTCGATCCTTGTGATCACGTCCTCAAATGCCAGATCCCCTTTCTCGATCAGGTCCCCTGCTCTCTGGATTATCCTTCCGGAAAGCCCGAGTTTCCTGGAGATCTCAAAGGCATTTGACCTTCCCGGGACTCCGGTAAGCAGCCTGTACGTAGGCGACAAAGTCTCCACGTTGAATTCCATAGAAGCGTTCTCTACTCCCTCAGTAGAAAGAGCGTATTTCTTTATTTCGTTATAGTGGGTCGTCGCAATGACATGCGCCCCTGCGTGATGCAGCTTCTCTAGTATCGCGACTCCAAGCGCCGCGCCCTCAGTCGGATCAGTCCCGGCGCCGAGCTCATCCAGAAGGATAAGCACGTCAGGCCTTGCGCGGCCCACGATGTATACTATATTCTTCATATGTGACGAGAAAGTCGAGAGGCTCTGCTCTATGCTCTGCTCGTCACCTATATCAGCAAAAACATCCTCATACACAGGTATCGTGCTTGCAGACGACGCCGGAATATGGAGCCCTGAAAGCGCCATAAGAGTAAGCAGCCCACACGTCTTAAGCGTTACAGTCTTTCCGCCCGTGTTAGGACCGGTCACGACAAGAGTCGTATAATTCTCTCCCAGCTCCACTGTGATCGGGACAGCCTTGTCCTGGTCAAGAAGCGGGTGGCGGGCTGACTTGAGCTTAAGTACGCCGCGCTCGTTAAGAGACGGCTCTTCACCTTTCAGAAGGCATGAAAGCTTTCCCTTAGCCATGATGAAGTCGAGCTGTGAGATAAGGTCCTGGTTATTGCATATGTCGTGATAGCACGAGCCTACGCGGTCCGAAAGATCCTGGAGGATCTTCGCGATCTCTGCCTCTTCAGCCAGCATGAGCTCTTTCAGCTCATTGTTAAGCTCGACAACGATCTGAGGCTCTATGAAAAGCGTCGCGCCTCCCTTTGACTGGTCGTGGACTATCCCAGGGAACTCGGACCTGTGCTCCTGTTTTACAGGAATCACGTAGCGTCCATCTCTTATCGTAACTATGCTGTCCTGGAGATATGCCTGGTTCTCCTGGCTGTTCACCATGTGCGCGAGCCTCGCGCGGATCGCCTCGTTCTGCTTTACAATGGCACGCCTTATCCTTCTAAGCTCCGGCGACGCGTCGTCTGACATCTCATCCTCTGAAAGGATGCATCTGTCAATATCATCAGATAGCTCCTGATGCGGCACGATGAGCTCAGCGAGCGCCATCACGTGGGGCATCTCAGGTATCTCACCTTTAAGGAAAGAAAGTACTCTAACAGCGACCCGGAGGTCGTGTGCGACAGCTATAAGCTGCTTCATCGAAAGGCATCCGCCCTTCCGGGCTATTTGTGCCGTTCCCTTCAGGTCGTGTATTCCCTCAGTCGGGAGAGCTCCTTTATGCACAATAAGGTCAACCGCT
>CAZBFD010000155.1:0-4087 GCA_964491055.1 uncultured Eubacterium sp. | reverse complement strand
CTACAACGATCGGACGATTCTTGTAGTTCTTGAAGCCTCGCAGTATCGATTTTGCAAGGGCTTGTATATCATCAAAATGTTCGTAATTCTTTCCGGACATTCCGACGCCGATAATTTCGCCTGTATTTCCGCTTTCGTAGACCTGGATCCTTTCCTGGAGCGTCTTCTCGAAGAGCTCAAGGTCATCCTCGATCTCCTGCTTTACGCGGATAATAGGCACGTTCTTGATAGGGAGCGTATGTTTATCATAATTGATCGTGCTCCCGCTTACATTAGTTGTATGGCTTCCGGCTCCGACTACAGTTGCCCTGATAGTCTCGACCGACTGATATCTCTTTACTCTCTTGAAATCTGCACAGTCATTGATAGCATCGCCCAGGATAGGACCTATGTCTCCATATCTGAACGGATCTCCGCCTGCAACAGGATTATAAACTATATCTGAAACTCCTCCGGAGAATGTCACTCCCTGCACTGCATGCTTGAAGTTTATGATTCTGCCGTCGTTAGTATAAAGGCTGTTATGCTCATCGTCAGGTGCTCCGATACCGATCGCAACTGCAAGATGTCTTGCCATTATGTCGCAGAGCTTCCTGATCTTATCCTTATCAGCCACATCGCCTACATGCATTTCCAGACCGTGATCTTTAGCGAGCTTTTCAGTCTTATGGAATATGTAAGTGATTCTTCCATTATTGACTTTAATAAGGCGGCCGCCTATGTCAAGGCAGCTCGTACCTTCAAGCTGTCCCCTGTTGAATACAGCAAGGTTAGTAGTTCCGCCGCCGACATCGAGATTGCAGATAGTTGTTCTGTTTTCATCGGACATCCAGTCTGCTCCTGCTCCCTTTGCAGCGAGCACTGATTCTAGGTCAGGACCGGCAGTAGCTACAACGAAGTTACCTGCGAGATCGCTCATCGCCTCCAGCACTTCGTTCGCATTTTCTTTTCTGGCACTCTCACCGGTTATGATAACTGCACCAGTGTTGATGTCATCAGGAGTCATACCGGCTTTCTGGTATTCATCCAGAACGATCTTCTTTACCGCATCTGCATCGATATCAAGGTCGTTGATCAGCGGAGTGAAGTATATAGGGCTCTTATAGAACACATCTGTATCCAGGATCTCGATCCTTGGAACAGATATGGCGTTAGCCATGTTTACGATCGTGATCTTACTGAAAATAAGCTGCGTAGTTGAAGTACCTATATCGATACCTACACTTGTCAATATCTGTCTAAGTCCAGCTGAAATACTTCCGCTACCAGATGATTCATTGCATCCACAAGGGCATCCCATAATTGCTTCTCCTTAATACTTATTCAAACAGTTATAATTTTCAGACTTATCTGTTGAAGATAAGAGTCTTGGTGACTACCGGCACTACCCTGCCGCCTGCGACAGGCTCTCCTATGTCGATATAGTCGCCGTCATTTACATACACACTGTCGATGCAGACAAGCTTTCTTTTCTCCATCTTCAGCTTAAGTGAATTGCCAAGGACTTTTGCAATATCGTTCTCCAGAACTACGATCACAGGCCTCGGATCATTCAGATTCAGACCGTCAGTAATTGCCTTGGCCAGATCCTGTATCTCCCCGAAGTGGCTGTAGTGCTGAGCAGAAAGACCAATGGCTATGATCTCACCGGTATTTCCACTCTCAAACACTTCGGATTTCTCTCTGATCAGCTTGGTGATCATGTGAAGATCTGTTTCCTGCTCATCAGTGATCTTTATTACCGGAGTATTCTTGATCGGGAGCGTACCTTCATCAAAATAAATCGTGCTCCCGCTTACCTTCGTCGTATGTGTCCCTGCTCCGACTACAGTAGCCCTTATCGTCTCTACTGCATCATATCTCTTCAGCTTTCTGAAGTCAGGCGAATCATTGATAGCGTCCGCAAGTATCGGACCGATATCCCCGTATCTGAACGGATCCTCGTTATTCTTCGGATAATAGATCACGTCAGCTACGCCGCCTGAGAACATGATGCCGTCGGGCTTGACGTTGTCGCCTATCGGCGTTCCGTCATTAGTGTACAGGCTCATGTGCTCATCATCTTTAGGCACAAGTCCTACTGACATGGCGAGATGCCTTGCCATCACGTCGCAGATCTTCCTGATCTTATAAGCGTCTGCCGGATCCCCCACTTTGATCTCAAGCCCGTGATTCTTCGCGAGCTTCTCGATCTTGCTCATTATATATGAGATCTTGCCGTCCTGGACTTTGATCAGTCTTCCGCCGATGTCGAGGCACGCTGTACCCACAAGATTACCTCTGTGGAATCCTGCGAGGTTGCTCGTACCGCCGCCGATATCTATGTTTACTATAGTGTTTTTCTCGTCTTCTGACTTGGTGTTTGCTCCTGCTCCCTTTGCAGCGAGCACCGACTCAAGATCAGGACCTGCTGTCGCGACTACGAACTCACCTGCCATGTCTGACAGAGCATTCAGTACCTCATTCGCGTTTTCCTTACGAGCTGTCTCACCTGTAATGATAACAGCACCTGTATGAAGCTCTTTCGGATCCTTTTGAGCCTTCTCGTATTCGCTTTTAACTATATTCTTTACTTTTTCCGCATCGATGTTCAGGTTGTCAATAAGCGGAGTAAAGTAAATGTCGCTTTCATAATCAACTGTCGTATCTACGATCTCGATCCTCGGAACACTGAACATTCCTGCCATGTTCTCGATCACAATCGTACTGAAGATAAGCTGGGTGGTAGAAGTACCGATATCGATACCTACGCTCTTGATAGTCTCTTTCATGTCACTCCTCCGACTGAAGCACTATTCTGTCCGGATATCCTGATCACTTTCTCGATGTCTTGGATACCGATATCACTTTCGTGTCTTTCAGCTTCAATCCTTTGATGATCTGTTCAGCTTCTTCAGGGCTTTCTGCGAGGTATTCCGCAAGTTCAGGAATGCCCTCGCCTGTATAAGAGCTTATCTTGAATATTTTTCTGGCTCCCGCCATTCTGAGCATCTTCTCTGCTCTTTCTATCTGTATCGGATCGGCTATGTCTATCTTTGTGACGATCCCGATTACATCCTTTGCAAATGATCCGCCGTACCCAGGACTGAATTTGTTCCTGGGTTCTGGCGCCGAGCACACGAGCCCGATCACCTCAGCCTCGGCGGCTGTAACGTTCAGCACGCCTTTCATGTATCCCGCTTCCAGGTACTCACCCGGCGTATCTACTATATCGTCTCCCCAGACAGTTACCATCTGGGTCTTGGCATATTCTATATCTTCTCCGTGTATGACCTGAGAGAGTGTGGTTTTGCCGGAGCCTATGTTGCCAACAAAGATCACACGCTTCATCAGTTGCCGGTCACCTCACACGGAGTATATCCCATTCTGACACACAGCTGGTTTATCACAGCATCTACAGCAGCTTTTACTGCAGATACATCTCCGTAGATCAGCAGTGATCCGCTGAACCTGTCAACAAACCCTATATGGATCTGAGCAGCTTTGCTCGCAACGTCTCCAGCTATTATTGCGGATTCCGATGGAGTCAGTGTGAAGATTCCTATGGCACCTGTCACATCAAAGATACCGAGTTTCTTGTAAAGCTCAGGAACAGGATTTGCGATAACGTGTGCCATGGTCACCTGACGTCCCGGCACGAACTCCTGGACTACCCTGTGCTTTCCCTCGAAAGCGGTCTTCTTCTTTTCTTCTCCTTCAAATCCAGCCATCAGGGATACCTTTAAATCTATGCCTAGCTTTCTGTGATATCAGTCGGGGTGAATCCCATCTTGTCACAGAGCAGCATCATTACACCTTTCATTGCAGCCTTTACTGCAGATACATCTCCATAAACCAGCAGCGACCCGTTGAATCTGTCAACAAAGCCTATCTGTACGTTTCCGGCTTTGCTTGCAGCATCTCCAGCGATGATCGAGGACTCTGACGGTGTCAGAGTGAAAATGCCAAGCGCACCGCTGACATCATAGATGCCGAGCTTCTCATAAAGATCAGGAACAGGGTTGGCGATAACATGCGCAAGCGTCACCTGACGGCCAGGCACGAATTCCTGTATTATTCGCTCTTTTCCATTTTCCATTTCCATGAG
>CAZBFD010000154.1:0-4114 GCA_964491055.1 uncultured Eubacterium sp. | reverse complement strand
CGAGGATCTTTCTCGGGACCTTGCCCTTTCTGAATCCAGGGACCTGGAAATCCTTGCGGTTCTTCTTATATACCTTATCAGTAGCCTCATCGAATTCCTCAGCTGTGAATTCCATCTTCAGCTTAGCTTCATTATTGTCCTTTGAAATAAGTGTCGTTTTCATTTCTTTCTTCCTCCTGAAATTGCCTGTACATCCGTGATGTTTTCTGATGAGCGCCCGCAAGTGTCCGTCTGACAGGCGCATGACGGCACCTCGGAGTACACTAAAAAGCATCTACGGACGCAGATATAGTTATTATACCCAATTTCCTATATAATGTAAACAAAAATGACAGGTATAACACCGTTTTTTGGTGAAAACCCATCATTTTTACACATTTGTTTCACAATTGAGGCAAAAGTTGTCAAAAACACCTGAAAGCAGCGAGGGCGCCCTGTGGGGAGCCGTCCCCACTGACAACTTTTATTTGAGCAGGTCGTATCCCCTTGCGAACTTGCTTCTGTCTTCCGGAATAAGGCCGAACTTTTCGGCTATCTTCCTGCCATAGGCTTTAAGGCCGTCGACGCTTCCTGAGTAAAGCTCGATCTCCATCTCCATGATCGGGATCGCTTTGCCGTTTGCTTTGATCTCGCCATCGTCGAATGAGAGCATGCTTATCGCATCACCCGTATCGACCCTTACCTCGCGTCTCTCAAAGATCATGCTGAGGACTGGGACAAGCTTTTCTCTCCCGGCGATCTCAAGGAGCTGCTCATATGCGTCGCTCTCGCCGAAGATCGAGATGTCCGGCTCTCTGATCAAAGCCTCGTCGGAAAGTCTTACGTTGATCTCCTTACGCTGGTGCATGCCCTCGATCGAATTTCCCTTATCCTTCATCGTGGCAACATAATACTCGCCCTCGCGGCGCACACGCACCGCGATGCCTGCGTCAGTGAGCTTTTGATCAGGAGTATCGTAATACACCGCGTACATGTCGATCGTCTCGAAACTTCCCTCATCCTCGACCGACTTCACGATCTCGTCATTCAGTATCTCGTCCGCCTGCTCTCTGTCCCGGAGCAGGTATTTCATCTCAATTTCCATAAACCTTCCTACTTTATTGATTTAACATTGACCTCCGGCATAGTGAACAGAACCGCAAAAAAGACAAACTTGCTGCCGGAAAAATGTTTTTTAATAGTACTTTAATAGATTTTTATTATAAAGGGAAGTAAAGAGAATGTCAAATCTGGCACTCTCTCACCGTGTAACTACACTATTCTCAGTAATCTCACCAGATTTCGTAATGGATACGCTGACCGGTATCAAACAAAGAGCCGTATGACCCCCATGTGCTGGACCGGCCGGCGTATCCCGGATTGTTTTATTCAATATCATTTTCTGTGCAACAGTTACGATGCCATGTGATACTATATCAGTAGAGGACAAAAATACCGGAGACATCTTCAGGAGGCGATCTATATGACTGAAAAGAATGGCATTTTACGGAAATCCCTCATATTTCTTATGATCATTTCAATGCTGCTTACTTTGCTATCAGTTCCGGCAGCAGCAAAGAGCAAAGTCAGGCTCTCCAAGACCAAGTTAACAATAACTGAAGGAAAGTCTACTACGATCAAGCTGACAGGAACATCGAAAAAGGCAAAGTGGTCCGTGTCCGGCAAGAAGCTCGTGACCATCAAAACAAGCGGCACGAAGAAGCACAAGGCAGTTATAAAGGCCGAAGACAAAGAAGGTACCTGCTATGTGAAGGTCAAAGCAGGCAGAAAGACATTGAAATGTAAGATCACGGTAAAGCCTGCAAAGCAGCCTGAGCCTGATCCAGAGCCTGAGCCGATCCCTGAGCCAGATCCGTTCACCAAGGCCGTTACAGACACATCTGTCAGCATGCTTAAGTACCTTAGCGCCAACGAGAATGACAAGACAAGGAACATCCTGATATCGCCGGATTCTATCCTTACCGCGATGGCCATGACCGAGAACGGCGCTGAGAATAATACCCTTCTCGAGATGGAGACTGCTTTCGGAGGTATGCATGTAGATGAATTCAGCCAGAAGCTGTCCGATCTGAACAAACACCTTACAGAATCAAAATTCGTAAGCTATCATATCGCAAACTCAATATGGTATAAAGACAATGAGGATGATATCAAAGTAAAAGAGTCATTCATCCAGAAGAACAAGGATCTCTTCGATGCAGAGATATGCAGAGAGCCGTTCACACCGGAGACCGTGGAAAAGATGAACAACTGGGTAGAACAAAAGACCGAGGGAATGATCAAAAAGATCATCGACGATCTCAGTAAAGACACAGTCATGCTTCTGATCAACGCCATCGCGTTCGAGGGTGAATGGGCAGAACAGTATGATGAGCATCACGTTTCCGAGCAGCCTTTCAAAAATGATGATGGCACTGAGCAGAAAACGGTGAGCATGCTTGATGGCATTGAAAACACTTATGTAAATATCGGCGGAGCAGACGGCTTCATCAAATACTATAAAGGCGGAGAGATCGCATTCCTTGGCCTTGAGACCCCTGCCGGCAAAACTGTCGACGAGTTCATCCAGAACCTGAGCGGGAGCGACTTCGTGGAAGGCTATTACAGAAGATCTCATCAGTACGATGTGATCACAAAGATGCCTGAATTCACATATGACTATGATGAGTCACTTGTAGACACTATGAAATTTCTTGGCATACACAGTGCATTCAATGAACTCGGCTATCCTGCCGCAGACTTCACAGGAATAGCTCCTCCCGAGCAGCCTCTTGAGATAAGCGATGTGCTCCACAAAACACACATCGAGCTCGACCGTAACGGCACCAAAGCTGCTGCTGTAACAGCAGTGATCATGGATAAGGCAGCATCTGTACCAAAACAGAAGGACAAGATAAACGTAAATCTTGACCACCCATTCGTATACGCGATCATTGATACGAAGACCGGCATTCCGCTGTTCATCGGAACGGTGAAGACGGTATAACAAATAACTGGTCGATCATATCCAAAAGCCTGCAGAATAAACTCTGCAGGCTTTTGTTATGCTTTGTATAACCGACAAAAAGGTCCCGCGCCATGTTGGCGCGGGACCTTTACTCTTTCTATTACACCTTGTGCTTTACAGCAGATTATGCTGCAGGCTGTGCGTACTGGAAGAAGTAATATCCCATTGATGTGTAACCAATGTTCTTGATAGTCTTGTTGCAGTACATGTTGGTGTAGTAGTAAACAGGAGCTACAGGGAATCCGCCCTCACCGAACAGTGTCTCTTCTGCAGTGTAGAGAGCCTTGTCACGCTCTGTGCCGGCAGCCATTGACTTAGCGTCTTTGATCGCCTGGTCGAACTTCTCATTGCTGTAGAGTCCATAGTTGTATGAGTTTCCTGTTACCATGAGCTCGAGGTATGTGATCGGGTCGTTGTAGTCAGCGATCCATCCAAGACGAGCGCATCCGAACTTGTGCTCACCAAGTCCGTTGGTGTATGTATTCCATTCCTGGTTAGCAAGCGTGATCTTCATGCCGAGCACGTTCTTCCAGTCCTGTCCGCAAGCTTCTGCGATAGCCTTGTGGGACTCATCTGTGTTGAAGTTGTATTCAACTGTTGTGTCAGGATCCCACTTGCCCTCGTCTACAGCTTCCTGATAAAGCTTCTTGGCAAGGTCGCACTTATCATCATAGCTAGAGAGGTCATAATCTGGATACTGCTCTGAGAGCCATGCATAGATAGCGCCGAGTTCCGATGAACCGAATGCAAAGTCAGCACCTGTGGAATCAAGGATACCTGATGCTACGAATCCTGTAGCCGGTGTCTGTCCTCCCTGTGTTACGTTCTCAACGATGTTGTCTCTATCCATGCTGAGAACCATAGCAGCTCTGACTCTCCAGTCTTTGATCTTGTCGCAGTTCAGATACAGGAAGTATGTGCCTACATACGGATCGATGAAGCAGTCGCCTGAATCCTGAAGTGATGAGATCATGTCTGTCGGGAATGATTCGATGAATGCCCACTCACCTGACTGATAAGCAGAAAGGATAGCTGTCTCGTCAGCTGACAGATACCAGTCGATCTCGCTTGGTCCAAGGTTAGCAGCATCATAGTACTTCTCGTTAG
>CAZBFD010000153.1:0-4170 GCA_964491055.1 uncultured Eubacterium sp. | reverse complement strand
TCGACTGCCATGAGACTGAGGACGAGATCGTCTGGCACGTGAACCAGACTACGTTCACGGCGAGGCTCGAGACAGACATAAGGTGCCCGAAGAAAGAAATGCTGAACATAAACTACGAGTCGCCGGACGGCCACAAGCGCCACAACAGGCTTTGGAACGGCGGCACCGGGAAGGGTACTTTGAAGCTGTACAAGCGCACACTGATTGGTAAGGAAACGCTTATCGACGAGATCTACGCCGAAGAGGTCGGATGCGAGTATGGAGAGTACGGATCATAATGGGCATTCATACAGCTCAAAATCTTTCAGCCCGATGTCCTCATAGAACACTGGCAGTGTCATTACATATTTGAACCCCATTTCCGGATACATCTTTTCCGCGATCAGGTTACCTTTCAGGACATCCAGGCGGATCACTTTCTGTCCGGTCTCACGGCCATGGTCCCTGGCGAACTGAACAAGCTTTGCTGCACAGCCTTTACGCCTGTACGACGGATGGACGCCGAGAATGTGGATCACAGAGATCTCATCAGCATCTGCCTTAGTCGGCCAGTCGCAATTGTTGTACTCCTCATTATATTCATGATTAAGCACCATCGCGCCGACGATCTTATCATTTTCTATGGCAAGATACAGCTCGCCCTTATCGATTGAGTCTCTGATCATATCAGCTGACGGATAGACGTCCCTGGTCCATCCTGCGCTGTCTTTGGAGTCGCCGATATCCTCGATAATATCATAATAGAAGTTCATAATGTCATTAAACTGATCCGGCCCGGCTTTTCTGATGATCATACTGTGTACCTCTCTTATGCTTAGCATACCAACTTCCATAAAGACTGTAAATGAAAAAGATGTGTATTTTTCATCTTTTTTGGCTGCAGGTCTGATATAATCAGAATATAGACAAACCAGATCTGAATGTGAGACTCAGTAGATTCTGATGATAGAAACCAACGGGATTTTGATGTGAGGTATGATGATGGAAACGATCTATCTGGCTGGAGGATGCTTCTGGGGCATGCAGGAGTATTTTGACCAGTTTGACGGGGTGACCGGGACGGAGGTCGGGTACGCGAACGGTCCTGACAAAGCGCCGTCATACGAAGACGTCTGTAATGACAGCGGGCACGCTGAGACAGTGAAAATAGACTTTGATGAGAGCAGGATCAGCCTGGTGAAGCTGCTCGACTTCTATTTCATGGTGATCGATCCGGTTTCGGTCAACAGGCAGGGCGGCTACTGCCACATACCAGCCGCTTATTTCAGAATGGAGAAGAAATAGCAATGGAAAGCCTTATAATCAACAAGAAGAGTACGCTGCTCGGCGATAATTCGTCGAATGTGATCGTGACGGACAGCACCTCCATGCTGAAGGAAGAGGGCTTTGCGGACGATTATATCATGAGGTTCAGGGATGACGCGGTGGGCATCCTGAATGATTACGCGAAGCTGGTCGGAGCAGGGACTGAGGTCAGGTACACGCTTTTAAAGAAGCTTACGAAGATCGAGCTCAAGGTGATGATCCCGGGGGAGGAGTATGATCCGTTCAACAACGGGAGCGGCGCCAGGGAGCGTTCCATAAACAAGCTGTTCGACCTGAACATGAATACTCAGATGGACGGCGTGTCTTACCTTTACTCGATGGGCCATAACATAATCATCGTCAGCATACCGCTCGCGAACAGGGCAAGAAAGCTGCTGAAAGATCCTATGGTCTGGGCGGTCGTACTTGGTATAGCGATCGGCCTTATCTGCCAGCAGCTTCCGGAAGCGGCAAATTCTTTCATTGTAGATGAGCTTGCGTCGCCTATGATGTCCATCATCCTCGGCATGATATCAGGGATAATGGGGCCGGTCATCTTTGTTTCAATGATCACGTCCATTGTTTCGCTTGGAAGTGTCGAAGAGCTTACAAACCTAGGCTTCAAGATAATCAGAAGATTTTTCGTTGTCATCCTGTTCTGCATGGCAGTATCGGTCATCGTGTCAGCAGCATTCTTCCGCAATTTCGGAAACGGGATAGTTGATTTTTCGCCGAAAAAGATAGTTGAGTTTTTCTTCAATATATTTCCGACTAACATAGTGGAGCCGTTCCTGAACAGTAATACCCCTCAGCTCGTTGTCCTCGGATTCCTTATGGGAGTAGCGCTGCTTCTCATCGGCAGCCGCGCAAAGGGCCTGAATGACATACTCCACCAGATGAACGCATGGGTGATGAGCGCGATGAAGCTGGTGCTTGTTATCACGCCGGCGCTGCCTTTCTTAAGCATCATGACAACTCTCGCCAGCGGGAACGGCACAGAGCTTATACATGGCTGGAAGTTCATCCTGGCGTCGTATATTGCCTACACGATATGTGTAGCAGTCAAGGCATTCAAGACCTCATATGTCACGAAAATGAGCGTTAAGGATATACTGCGGAAGATAGAACCGGCAGCAAAGGTCGCCTTCACCACAGGCTCTACAGCCGCCCCGATGGAGATGTCCCACACGATCGCTGATAAGGAATTCGGCATCAAGCAGGAGTTCTCATCTTTCTGGAGGCCCATGTGCTCCGCGATGATGAGCATCAAGACCGCGATAAATGTCATAATTGCAACGTTCATGGTGGCGGAGCTCGCAGACGTTCCAATCTCAACGTCATTCCTTCTTGCACTCATCATAATGACGCTTGAGCTCTCGATAGCTTCGCCCGGCACGACGAGCGCGTGGACGATAGTGTTCGAGTCGCTTGCTCTTCCGACCGGCTACGTCGGCCTGCTCACAGCATACAGGCTGTTTGTCGAGAATTACTCAGCGGCCAGCACGATCACATACAATATGATGGAGCAGTTCGAGGCGGCATATAAGCTTAACGGGATGAAGGAAGAACAGACGGCCGCATCGATGTCCGGTAATGAGGAGCCTCAGGACGCGTCCGTGTCCGGTGATGAGACGGAATCGTAGTCATGGCAGATACATGTAGAACTGAATATAAGACTCCGGAAGGCTTTACGAACCTAATCCTGAACAGCGACGGTGAGTATGTTACAGAAGTCAGGTTCAAAACTCTGGGAGAATGCATAGATGACCGAGGCAGTATGGATGTGCTGGCACTAGCGGCAGCTTCCAGATGGCTTGACAGCTATTTCTCAGGGAACCCGATGGAAGAACTTCCACCAATAAAAATACATGGCCTTACACCATTCCGGAAAGATGTATTACAGATCATACAGCAGATCCCATATGGAGAAGAGATTACATATAAAGACATCGCTCAGGAAATTGCCAATAAGGGAGGCATCAAGCATATGTCTGCGCAGGCGGTAGGGCAGGCTGTAGGCTGGAACCCGATATGCATCATAATACCATGTCACAGAGTGATGGGCTCGGACGGTTCACTTACTGGTTATTCCGGCGGGCTGGAAAATAAGATGCGGCTTCTCATCCACGAGCAGGAATCAAAATCTCGTTTGCTGATATATAAATAATTACTTGAATGGGCATATACACAATGCTATTATAGAGCCAGAAGGAATCGCTTCGCGATTGGCCTTTGAAGAATGGTTAAGCCATCTTACTCTTTAGCCAAATCGGATGTAAGATGGTTTTTCTTTGCCCTGAAACTCACAGTAATTCTCAATACCCGCTAAACACCAACTTCCCCATAGACTGTAAATGAAAAAGCAGAAAATAGTTTTACGTTTTTTCTCCCATCAAAATCTCGTCTGCTGCTCGTGTCCTCGGGGTGCTTTGTCATCTGCAAAATGTTATACTAAAAGAAAAAATCGAGTTGACTACAAAATGTAGTTAACTAATAATGGTAGCGTTAGATGGGAAACGCTATATGACAGATAAGGAAGGTGAATATGGAATTTACGGATCTGGAATGGATACGGGAACCCGATGAATACAGTCTTGGGGAAAAGATAGAGATCATAACTTCGCCGCATACTGATCTGTGGCAGAGAACATATTATCATTTTCGTAATGATAATGCTCCGCTCCTTCAGATGGAAACTGATGAGAAGTTTTTCTCATTTGTTGTCAAGACTGATTTCACAGGAAGCCATCACCGCTTCGATCAGTGTGGGGTAGTGATGTACCTTGATTCTGAGAACTGGCTGAAGGCATCTGTCGAGTATGAGAATGATAAGTTCCAGCACCTTGGATCTGTGGTGACCAACCA
>CAZBFD010000152.1:0-4213 GCA_964491055.1 uncultured Eubacterium sp. | reverse complement strand
CGGAGAATGAATGATAAATAATGACCTCCGAAAGGGGACTGTCCCTTTTCGGAGCATGGGGATTTTATATATGGCAGATGCAGTGTCAGAATTGAATAGCGGGAATGACGCAAGAGAGGCTAGGGAGCCTTTGTTCGTACCCGGGGAGATGGAGCCGCGGAAGCCGCGGTACACCCCGGACGACATGCCGGTAACGGACCGCCTGGGTCAGCCTGACGGACAGCGGGTGATGCCTGATCAGGGTGCCGGTGAAAATGCGGACAGTAAAGAGAAGAAGTCGTTCTTTGGCAGGATGAAGGAGAATTTCATTTCCGGAGGCCAGACAGACTTCACGCTCCTTGCTGCGGCGACGGCGCTGGTGATCTTCGGTGTCGTCATGGTCTTCAGCTCGAGCTATTACATCGCGCTGAACAGGGAAGGAACTCCTTTCTATTACCTCGGGAGGCAGATCTTCTTCGCGTCGACAGGGTTCGTGATGATGTACGTCATGTCGAAGTTCGACTATCACAAGCTGATCAAAGCCACGCTCCCGGTCATGATACTGGCGCTCATCCTTCTTATCCTCGTAATCGCAGGACTCGGGCGTACAGTAAACAACGCGACCAGGTGGATCGCCTTAGGGCCTATCACCATCATGCCTGGAGAGTTCGCGAAGGTCGCTGTGATCATGTTCGTGGCAGGCTTCATAGCAAGGGACCACAGGCGTGTATACAGCCTCAGAAACGGCATACTTCCGGTAGCAGCGGTAACAGCTGTCTACGCGATACTCATCATAAGGCAGCCGAACCTTTCCACAGCTCTTACGGTAGCGGGGATCGCGTTCGGGATGCTGTTCCTCGCGGGGCTCCAGTGGAGATACCTTGTTGCGATCATCGTGATGATGTTCGGCGCCGTTCTTGCGCTGATAAGGTTCGGCGGATATACGCACTGGCAGAGCAGGCTGCTCAGCTTCAGCGACCCGTTCAAGTATGCTCTCGGGGAAGGATTCCAGGTAGTGCAGTCGCTGCTCGCGCTTGGAACAGGAGGCTTCTTCGGGCTGGGCCTCGGAAAGAGCGTTCAGAAGAACCTTTACCTTCCTGAGCCGATGAACGACTTCATTCTTTCCATAGTAGGCGAGGAGCTCGGCCTGGTCGGAGTGTTCTTCCTGATGGCGCTCTTCATGGTGCTCATCTGGAGATGCTTCATCGTGGCAATGCATGCCCCTGACAGATACGGGATGCTCCTTTCAGGCGGTACTGCCGTCATGATCGCGATACAGGTGATAATGAACGTCGCGGTAGTTACATCATCCATGCCTCCTACAGGAGTTGCGCTCCCGTTCATAAGCTACGGCGGAAACGCCCTCTGGATATGTATGGGGCTCATCGGAGTGGTACTTAATGTCTCAAGGCAGTCAGACCTCTATCTTGCTGAAGAAGAGGAGCAGGAGGAAGACGATAAAGCAGATATCTTCTCAGCTGACGAAGAGCTGAGAAAGCTCGGATATACAGAATGATAAACTGACCGCAGGCCTGGTCCTGCGGTCCGGAGTGTACAGAATGAAGATAGTAATGACCGGCGGCGGCACTGGCGGGCATATTTACCCGGCGCTTGCCATCGCTGACAAGTTCATGGAAATGGATCCAGATAATGAAGTGCTCTACATCGGTGACGGAAACTGCATGGAGAGCACTATCGTTCCTGACCACGGATACGAGTTCAGGGCTATCCCGGCGGAGGAAGTGAACCGGAGCAACCCGCTCAAGCTCGCGAAGACCGCGGTGAAGAACGTCGCAGGGATCCACGAGGCGCGGAAGATCATGAAGGATTTCCATCCTGACGTTGTGATCGGGACAGGGGGGTTCGTCTCTTTTCCGGTGATCTTTGCCGGTCAAAGCCTCGGAGCTAAATGCTATTTCCATGAGCAGAACGCTTTTCCGGGGCTTGCTAACCGCACGCTCGAGAAATACGCGAGCAAAGTCTTCCTGGGATTCGGCTCCGCAACGAGCTTTTTCAAGCAGCCTGAGAAACATGTGGTTACAGGGAACCCTGTCCGGAAAGCATTCTTCGAAGCAGACCGGCTCGAGGCAAGAGCAAAGCTCGGGATCAGCCAGCAGGCATTCGTCATACTGTCATTTGGCGGGAGCCTCGGGGCAGGAGCGATAAACGACGTCATGTACGACGTGATGAAGCAGCTTAGCGGCGAAGAGAAGAACGGAAAGAAGATCGTCCTCCTCTTCGGGACAGGCAGGATCTACTATGACAGGATAATGGAGCGCATAAGGGAAGAAGGCCTCGAGCTCGATTCCAACATAGTGATAAAGCCGTACATAGACGATATGGTGTCATACCTTTCAGCAGCCGACCTCGTGATAAGCAGGTCAGGCGCGCTGACGTGCGCCGAAGTCTGCGCGTCAGGAAGAGCATCTGTGCTCATCCCGTCGCCAAACGTAACGGGAAACCACCAGTACTACAACGCGAAAGAAGTTGCAGACGCAGGCGGCGCAGTTCTGATAGAAGAAAAAGACCTGACGTTCGACAGGATGATGGAGCTGATTGTCCGCTTCCTGAACGAGCCCGGCGAGCTTAAGCAGATGTCAGAAAAAGCAGCTTCGCTCGCAGGCGAAGACGCTGCACAGACCATATATGACGAGATAATGAAAGATTTCCAGTGAGTGATAATGACAAGAAACAACTGAATAAGGACTTTGTCGATGATCTGGACCTTACGAGGGAGATAGATGTCTCTGACATTTTCAGTGATGAAAATGGCAGCGGCGATTTTGTTGACGGTCTTGACCTTACCAGGGAGATCACGCTTGATGATATTTTCGGTGACGGGAAGCGTGCCGGGGACTTTGATGATACGGCGGACCTGACGGAAGAGCTCGGGGCTAAAAAAGAAAGCACCGGAGAGGGCGTTACCGACGAGACTTTGATCTTATCGGTCGATGACCTCGGGGAGATGTCAGAGAAGAAGCCTGACGAGGAAGACCTGGACAAGACCGTTGTGCTCGGCCTTGATGAGATACCGAATCCGTGGAGGGACGAGGAGGATGAGGTCCTTGATCTCTTCGGGAAAGAGGGAAGGACCAGAATATACCCGAAGGATGAAGACATCCCGTCGGAGACCATGGTGCTCGACAGGAAGGCGCTTAAGGGCGAGCTTTCTGAGGAGGAGCTCCAGGCAGAGAAGCTCCGTGAGGCGATAGAAGCAGGACGGGCAGAACAGGAAGCTGCGCCTGAGGAAGCTAAGCCTGAGGAACAGGAAGAAAAGAAAAAGAGGAAGCATTACAAGACTCACTTCTTCCTTAAGGTGGTGCTTCTTCTGATCGCGCTCGGCGCGACTGCTGCGTTCGCATGCTCGCCGGTGTTCACGATCAGGAACATAGAAGTCGAGGGGAACAGATTCTACACCGATGAGCAGATCATAAACATGTCTGCAGCCGAGACCGGCGGAAACCTGTTCCTTGACGCGCAGAAGGGAAAGATAAGGAAGAACCTGAAAGACAACCTTTACTTCAAGACTGTCAATGTGAAGAGGAGCATACCGGGAACGCTTGTGATCGTGGTAAAGGAACGTGAAGAGCTTGCGGCGCTGAAATACGGCGATAAATATGTCGTGATCGATGAAGACGCCGTGGTGCTCAGGGTCGCGAGGCTCGATCCGGAAGTTACGGAGATCACGGGGCTACACATCATGAAGATGGAACCTGGATCAGAGGTGCTTGTTGAAGAGAAGAAGGCATTTGAGGATACGCTGTCCACTCTTCACACCATGAAAGAAGGGGACCTCTTCTTCAAGAGGATAGAGATAGAAGACCGCACGATAACAGCTTTCATATATGACATGCTGAAAGTGAAGGGGAATTCTGACCAGCTAAGAGCTGCGATAGAGAGCGGGACGCTGCAGAAGGTCGTGAACAAGCTCATGAAGAGCGAGATCAAAAGAGGCACGATCATACTTGGTGAAAACGATTACATATCGTTCTCGCCGGCAGTGTAAAAGTATGCCCGGAGATGCCTGTTAGCCGGTGTGGCGCATAACTCGACAACGACTATATATGGTAAACTCCAGGTGGACGATACACAACTTATTGCGAAATTAATCGCAAAAAAATGAAAAACAATTGCAAGAAAGTAATGCAATTATGGTTTTGGTATGGTAAAATAAACACGTAATATATATGGGAACAAGGAGGGAATGCTCATGTTACAATTTGAAACAGAGCCT
>CAZBFD010000151.1:0-4246 GCA_964491055.1 uncultured Eubacterium sp. | reverse complement strand
CTCCTGCCACGGCTTTACGCCCATGCGGAGGTGTATGCTCACTCTGTCCGAGATGCCGTTTACCTCGTCCTGGATGCGGTCATGCAAAGCCTTGTAGTCCGGCTGAGCTACGCAGAATATCGAGAAGCTGTCAGCCTCGAACCTGCACGCGATGCCATCGGTCTCCCTGAGGAAATCTTTTATTGCGTCGCCGATCCCCTTAAGTATCTTGTCGCCGAAATCGCGGCCGTTCATTGCGTTCACGGTGTGGAATTGCTCTATGTTCAGCACAACAGCATCAAAATGCATCTCAGGATGATACTTGTACAGCCTGTTCGTATACTCTATGAAGAAGTTCCTGGTATAAAGCCCTGTCAAGGGGTCATGCTCTGCCGTCGATATCAGCTGCCTTCCCTCGGAAAGCTCTATGATCCTGCTTACGCGGGCCAGAATGATCTCGGACTGGTCGAACGGCTTGGTGATGAAATCGGCTGCCCCCATCTGGAGAGCGGTAAGCTCCGCGTCTTTCTCAGCCGTGAGAACGATGACCGGGATCTTGCAGAGCTGCTCGTCCTTCTTCATTATCTCCAGGACTTCAAAGCCGTTCATCACAGGCATGATGAGGTCGAGCATGACAATGGAGAGGTCATTTATATGGGACCGCATCTGCTCCAGTGCTTCTTTACCGTTCTCAGCGTAGATGACGTCGTAGTTATCTTCCAGGATAACTCCGAGTGCGTCTCTATTGATCTCGTAGTCATCTACGATCAGAACCATCTGTCTGCGCTGTATGTGCTTGGATTGGATCATGTCTATGCCTTGTCCTTTCTAGTTAATCTATATTATTACTCTGTTCGTGCATTCTTGACTGAATTCAGCTTTCGGCTTTTGCGATCTGCTGCTTTATCGTGAAATAAAGAAGGTCTGAGTCTGCCGGCTTGGCAAGGTGCGCATTCATGCCGACGTCCATCGTCGCCTTCACGTCACTGTCGAAAGCGTTCGCGGTGAGAGCGATGATCGGGATCTTCTTCGCGTCAGGCTTGTCGAGATCCCTTATTCTTCTTGACGCCTCAAGTCCGTCCATGACCGGCATGCGGAGGTCCATCAGGATCGCGTCGTAGTACCCTTCTGGAGCATGCTCGAACATTTCGAGCGCAACTTTGCCGTTTTCTGCGTGCTCGCTCTTGACGCCTTCAAGCTCAAGAAGGTCCATAACGATCTCCGCGTTCTCCTGTATATCTTCCACTACGAGGATCCTTCGGCCTGCGAGCTCGATCTCGTCTGCCTGCCGCTGCTCCTCTTCATGCTTCTGTTCAATAGATTTGAGCGGGAGCTCGATCGTGAACGTAGAGCCAAAGCCCTTCTGGCTTTCCGCGGTGATAGTGCCGCCCATAAGCTCCACCATGTTCTTCGTGACAGCAAGGCTAAGCCCGCTTCCTCCGTATTTTTTAGTGAAAGTCGTGTCCTGCTCAGTGAATACGTCAAAGACCTTCGGCAGGAAGTCGCTGTCTATGCCAATGCCGTTATCCCTTACAGCGAACGTCAGGGTTTTGATGCCGTTCTCCCCCGGAGTCGCCACTACGTCTAGGCTCACCGTGCCCGGCGACTCAGTGTATTTCACCGCATTATCGAGAACCTTGAGGAGCGACTGCTTGATCTTCATCTCATCGCCGACATACCAGCCGGCCGCGTCCTCACTTATGGAGCAGTCATACGTCAGGTCTTTCTTCTCACAGAGCGTCCTTATTATTACGCTCACCTGGTCTATCACATCCTTAAGTGAGAATTCATCATTCTTGACCTCAAGCGACCCCGACTGGATGTCGTTCATCTCCAGGATGTTATTGATCATGTCCAGGAGGTGCCGCCCGCTCTGGCCGATCTTCTCCAGGCTCTCCCTCGTCTCCGGCTTGAGCTCCTGATCTTTCAGGGCGATCTCGTCCAGCCCGAGGATGACGTTCATCGGCGTGCGCATCTCATGGCTTATGCTCGCGAGGAAGCTCGCCTTGGCGCGGCCTGATTCCTCCGCGACCTTAAGCTTGCTCTCCAGCTGCTCGTTCTGGATGATCTTCTCGGTGATGCTGCGTATGAACCTGTAGATGATATATACGAAAATACTGCCGCCGAACAGGATGCCCGCCATCATGATGTCAGGATCCCCGAACGTTCCCACGACGATATAGCCGATCAGGAAAAATATCAGCAGCACGATCGGCAGGTACAAAGACTTGTCGTCTTTGTCCCAGCTCTTAAGTCCCCTTATATACCGGGCATAGCTGATAAAGCCGTAAATGTTATATACCATGAGAGCCGCACCCAGATATATCATCAGGGTTATGGCGATCTGAAACATACACAAGCCTCCTTCCAGGCATGAGGCGTAAACAGTCAATACGAAAACCACGACTATACGCTGTAAGACACGTAAAAAAGCCCTTACTGTTTGTGTTTATTCTACTATAATTCAGGGGATGTGGCAACAATTGAAAAAGCGGGGCAACTCCTGCTGCTCCGCTTGTTAAAAACTAGTTTTTGATGTGGGTCTGATGCGGCCTAAATGTCCGGGTTGGCCGGATTCGTCATTGCGATGATCACGCTGACGACACGCTCGAAGTCCTCTACTGTCTCGTCACCTTTCGCCTCGTAGATCTTCTTGCCGCGGAATACGAACGTCGGGACGTTCTTGAACTCACAGCCCTGGTCTACCGGCGGATGGTCGATGATGTTAACGCGGTGGAAGCTTGCTGAGTGTGCGCACTGGCACATGTTGGCCTCGATGTTCTTTATAGCCTGCTCCGCCTTCTCGCAGAGAGGATCGTCCTCTTTATAGTAGAACTTGGTTGCATACCATGAATACATGACCTGCTCCTTTCTGGCTTTCAGTCTTTTTCTTCATTTACTATTATAGACCGCCCGCACGGAATAGCAATACCCAATAACAGTATCAGTAGCCGTATTTCTTCCGCATGCCAATGAGGAATGCGATGGATACTATCGCGCCTGCGGACTCGGCTGCGGTGAATGCGTAGAATATGCCCTGCATCCCGAAGATCTGCGGCAGGGTAAAGAGGAAGAGCACCTGGAATATAAGCAGGCGGCTCACCTCTATTATTGCTGACACGGTGCCATTACCGAGGGCCGTGAAGAACGATGACCCGAGCACGCTCAGCCCGAAAAACAGGTATGAGATCGATGAGACACGGAACGCCCAGCGAGTGAGATACATAAGGTTTTGATCGTATCCGACAAAGAGCTGCGCGATCGCATGTGAGAACAATTCTGCGGCCGCGAACATTAGCACGCCTGACACCCCGACGATCACGAGGCTGCGCTTAAGCACGTTCCGGACTTCGTCCATGTTCCTCGCGCCGTAATGGAAGCTTATGATCGGTGAAGTCGCCATCACATAGCCGATGCCGATCGCGCCGAATAGAAGGTATACGTACATCACGACGCCGAATGCTGAAACTCCGTCCTCGCCGGAATAGAGCAAAAGCTGCTTGTTATAGAAGATCGAGATCACCGCCGCGCTGATGTTGCCGAAGAATTCCGAGACGCCATTCCAGCAGGCATGGAAGAATACCGGTGCCTCGAAGCGGGTCTCCGTCGGCTTGATCAGCTTGAGCAGGCTGTCGTTCGGCATCGCAAAGTAGATCAGCGGGATCACCCCTCCGACGTACTCACTTACGACGGTCGCCCACGCCGCGCCCTGGATGCCCATGCCCATCATACCGACGAACACGAAATCAAGCACCATATTCGCTCCGCCCGAGAGCACGGTCACATAGAATCCGAGTTTCGGTTTTTCCGCAGTGTTGAAGAAGGTCTGGAACATAAGCTGCAGGGTGAGCGCAGGAGAAGAAAGGAGCACGATCCTCGCATAATACAGCGTATTATCAAAAACCTCACCTTCCGCCCCGAGCATGCTCGAGATCTCCGGGAGCAGCAGCTGCGCCATCGAAGAGAGAAAGATCCCGATGGCTATGTCCGCATAAACGAACATGGAGAAATAATGCTGCGCATCTTCATGACGCCTTTCGCCCATAGTGCGCGCGACTACCGCACTTCCGCCCGTTCCGAGCATGAAGCCCACAGTCGAGATCACCATGACCACAGGATAGATGATGTTAAGCGCGGCGAACGGGATCTTGCCGCAATAATTAGACACAAAAAAGCCGTCCACGATAGCATAGATGGACGTGAACACCATCATGCATATCGCCGACACCGCATAGCGGAGCAGCCGCTTATAATCAAAATGGTCAGA
>CAZBFD010000150.1:0-4248 GCA_964491055.1 uncultured Eubacterium sp. | reverse complement strand
CAAGATTGGTTGAGAGCATGCTCATGCCTCGTCATTACTCCTGTACACGCACATTATCTTATCGATATTGATCTGGATGTGCTGATCATTCTCGTCGATAATGCTCATGGTGTTGTGGAATTCCCCGACGTACCGCTTTGGCTTTATGACTTTGTCACCGTCCAGCATAATCGTGACGTCTTTCACCTTATACCTGAGGAATCGGTCGAAAAGTCTTTCCAATGTCAGATAGAACGTGAAGATTATCGTCAAAATCGCGATGAGCTCCAGATAAACGAACTGGTAATATGACTTCGGGAAGATATCACGGAGCAGAATGAGGATCATCACTCCCGCTATGATGAGCAGCGCCAGAACAAAGATGCAATTCAGCTTGGAATCGATGATTTTGATCGTATTATCCTTCTTATTTGAAGCTCTCCTGACTATCCCGAACCATATGTACAGCAAAGTGTATGTGACGAGTGAGAGGATGATGATCAGAAAAGTGGCATATATGATAACAGAATCAATGTGCCGGATGTCCAGATCCTTACTGCTCAGAAGGCTCCTGACGATTCCCCTCAATATCGGAAGCGACCAGAACATGTACAGCATGAACCCGACAAACTTATATATAATAGTCAGCTTGTGGATCAGGACCCTTCCGCCGCCTCTATACTCATAGAATATATTCTGGTAGTCACTCTGTCTGATCAGCTGAGGGATTATCGGAACGATAGCCGCAAGGACCGTCAGCGCGCCAACTACCAGATTATTGATGTTTTCAGAAAAAACAAAACCTGAACCAGTTATCATTATTCGATCCCTCAATAACCTGCTTATTTATATATATTATATACTATATCACTTAAAAAGCCCTGCAGCAATGTGAGGTGACATCACTGAATGCTTCGCCAACTCTTTCAGTTACTCTGTACCACACCCATATTCATTTTGTTTTTCGTTCCAGTCGGTCCGTAATGAATGATACTACACTGTCCCTGGGAATATCAAGTACTGCTGCTATCTCCCCAAAAAGCAGGTCCTCCGCATGCTCCTTATAACTTATATCCAGCTTAGCCAGTTTCTTTCTTTGCTCCTGTGCTGCTTTTTCTTTCATATGGATCGACTTGGTCAACTTTACAAGATCTTCAGTTTTATGTGAATCGATTGCTGTCTGATACAGCCTTGCCAGATGTTGAATGCTTCTGACTTTCTGATCTTCTGTCTCTATCTCCGGCATACTGTCTATCAGAGACAGTATTTCTTCTTTGCTCATGACCGGGCGCATATACACTTTGTCATTTCCAACAGGCGCATAGAAAGTATCACCTTTGAAGACCGGTTCAATAACATAGTACTGTCTGCCTTTTTCGGCAACATCCCAGTCTAATTCTGTTATATTCTTAATCTTGCATACACCTCTTGCACCGTGCATTATAAGATCACCGACTTCAAACATGATGCTCCACCTCATACTCTTTTCCAAGTTCTTAGATAAAAGAAAATGCGTAAGCCCGTGCTTGGACTTACGCATTAACAGCTGCTCAGCATTATTATTGTATCACTTATTCCTATTTGATTTCAAAGGTTTTTATTGTTTGATTGTAATTCGTCTGATGGAACAGCCACTCCATTGATTTTGATTGTGACGCAAAAAAGGCGGCCACATTTGCCCGTCGATATGATATAGTAATAGCAGGAGCTCCGCTCCGACTTAAAAATTCCGGAGGCAGACAATGATATCATTCCTGAGTCTTGCGGAGTCAAGGTATTCCGTGAGGAAATTCGATCAGAAACAGATAAGCAAGAAGGAGCTTGACACAATACTCCGCGCGGGGCAGGTGGCTCCGACCGCAGTGAACAAGCAGCCGCAGAAGATCATAGTGATCCAGAACGAGGCAGGTCTTGAGAGAGTCCGCAGCGTGACGAAGTATGCGTTCAACGCGCCGACGGTTTTGATGGTCCTGGCTGACAAGGATGTGGCGTGGGTCGCTCCTGACGGTGAGTGCTCTGGTCCGGTCGACGCCGCTATCGTGATAACACAAATGATGCTCCAGGCGTGGGACATCGGTATCGGCTCATGCTGGGTAAGAGGATTCGATAAGAACGCGATGGTGAAAGCGTTCGACATTCCGGATAATCTTGACCTGGTCGCGCTTCTTCCGCTCGGCTATCCAGAAGCAGGATCAAAACCGGCAGGCGGGTGGCATGACAAGAGAAAGCCGCTGGACGAGACAGTGATATATATCTAGCCGGCTCATACGAGATCACAAAAAAGTCTTTGAATTTGTCTGCGATCAATGATACAATATTAAAGCTGAGTAGCAGTAAATGCGTAAATCCAAGTACGGATCTACGCATTTTTTGTTTTTTATATCACTTTGATTTTGGCAGAAAACTCCAATGGAGAAACAATGGAGCAGAGTAACACATTTCTTGAGGACGAACCACTTTCCAAACTGATGAGAAAATACGCGGTGCCTTGCGTTATATCGCTTCTCGTAGGCGCACTGTACAATATCGTTGACCAGATATTCATTGCTAACGCCTCATACCTGGGATCATATGGAAACGCCGCAAATACCGTTGTCTTCCCGCTCACAGTCATAGCGCTGGCGATTGCGGTAATGATAGGGGACGGTTGCAGCACATTCGTGTCCATGTCTCTTGGGATGAAGAACACTGAGGATGCGAAGACCAGCGTCGGCTCGGCGGTAGTCACTGTCGTCACAAGCAGCCTTGTACTTACAGCGTTCTACCTGATATTCTCGACGCCGATAATCACATTCTTTGGCGGGAAAGTAAACGAGCAGACATTCGCTTTCGCAAAAGAATACTTTTTCTGGATCGCGCTCGGGATACCGTTTTACATGTTCGGACAGGGCATGAATCCGGTGATACGTGCGGACGGGTCGCCAGGCACCGCTATGCTGGTGACGCTTGCAGGTGCTGTGGCCAACATAATTCTTGACCCGGTCTTCATCTATGTCATAAGATTGGGCATGATGGGCGCCGCTGTAGCTACTGTCATTGGGCAGGTCATCACAGCCGTGCTTTCCATGATATACCTTGAGAAGATGCGTACGATGAAACTCGGGACGAAGGACTTCCGCTTTGCTTCTGATATACTGAAGAAATATATGCCGCTTGGTCTCACAAGTTTCCTGTCGCAGATCTCGCTTGTCGCGTCGATGGCCGCGGTGAACAGTATGGTGCAAAAATACAGCCTGCTGGACTCGGTTTTCGGAAATGCTGAGTACACCCAGATCCCGATGGCCGTTATCGGAATAGTTATGAAATTCTTCCAGATCGTCATATCGATCGTCGTCGGCATCGCTGCCGGGTGTGCTCCAATCGCCGCATATAACAAAGGCGCCGGACTGAATGAGAGGGTCAGGAAACTTCTGAGCATGCTCCTCGTTGCGGAGACTGTTACGGGACTTGCTGCCCTGTTCATCGTTGAATTCTTCCCGGACCAGCTGATCAAAGCCTTCGGCGCAGCTAATGAAAGCGCATATTACACTGAGTTCGCGCTTAAGACATTCAGGATATATCTCTGCATGATCGTGCTTGCCTGTGTAAACAAGGCTGCGTTCATATATCTGCAGGCACTGGGTAAGGCGTTCATATCCATGGCACTGTCCATGTTCCGTGAGATCGTGCTTGGAGTTCTGCTCCCTATAGTCCTTCCGATGAAGTTCGGGCTTGAAGGTATACTCTATTCAATGCCGATTGCTGACGCGCTGACGTTCATAGCGACGATATTCGTCCTGATATATATGTATAGAGAATTGTCCACGAAAAGTATCGAATAACCGGGAAGCAACCTGCCGTTACTATTATTTTACAGATGTGAGGCTTCTTGCTCTTTTTTCTATTCAGTTTTCATGCTGCAATCTCCCAGCATATACAGTCTAACCTGTATCAGGTCGTATGTCAGTAGCATTTGAACTGTATATGCCCTGCATGTACGCATAGAGCAGGATCTTCGTCATGATGCGTGGGCTTACTTCTATTTTCCTGATCCGGGAATAGGTATCATACAAGCCGGTCAGATCCATCTCCTCCACAAGCCGGCTCAGTAATCTCACGCTGTCATTTTGAGGAATCAAAATTTCTGTTTCTAATGGAATTCAGTGGGGACGTTTCTTATTGACACAGTTTGTGAAGATGCGACAAATGAAAAGAGCAGCTGGTTTGTTACCAGCCGCTCTTTTTTGGGCTATCTTCACAAACTGTGTCAAAATGTTACGTCCCCACTGA
>CAZBFD010000149.1:0-4335 GCA_964491055.1 uncultured Eubacterium sp. | reverse complement strand
TTAGTAGTGTGCAGTAAAACCAACATTTCGACAAATCACCATTTTTCAAGCTAATAACATCCGCACAAGTCACTATTTGTAGAAAAGCAAACATCCGCACAAATCACAATTTGTCTGGATGTCGTCATTTCCAACAATCAGTAATTGTGTATAAAAGGTATTGAGGAATAACGAATAAAAAGATGTGTACAAGTATAGTAGTAAACAAGAATAAGACGATCGTCGGATGGAATCTTGATATCCTGGACATGGAATACAGGGTGAGACCTGCAGATGATGGTGTGTTTATCGAGATAAATGATCCTAAGGAGGGCTGGCTCCCGCTGTTCGGGGCGAATTCAAGGGGCGATTTTGTTGGGATGCCGACTTGCTGGCCGTTTGACGACAGGAGGGATCCGGTAAGTGATGACACTCTGTATAAAGATGATGGCGATAACCAGTCTGGAGACAGGAGCAACCCGGCTGGGGATCCGAATAATCCAGCGGGTGAGGGCAGCAATGTGATCATGCTCGATATTGATCTGCTGCTTCAGAAAAAGACGCTGCAGGAGATCAGGGAGATCGCGGACAGTGGGCCGGTCTGCAGTGTGCCGGGAGTTACATTCATGTCAGCGCTGTCGGACAGGAACGGCAATGTGCTGCATATTATTCCGGGGCAGGGGAATCTCTACTATGAGAAGCCGGAATATAAGATACTGACGAATTTCTCGCCGTTCAAGCAGGACTCTGAGAAGCATCCGTGGATGGGCTGGGACCGGTACCAGAAAGCGGACGAGATACTTAAAGATGCGCAGGAAGATTTTGATGTGAACGACTGCTTTGATATTCTGAGGCAGGTCTCACAGACAGTATGCCCGACAGTAGTATCCATGGTTTTTGATGTGTCTGAGATGACCGTATACTGGTGCGAGAACCGGGAGTGGGAGAACATAAACAGAAAGGAATTGAGGTAGGGTATCATGCTTACGACAGAGAGACTTGTCCTTCGTCACTGGGAGGACAGCGACGCTGAGAGCTTATTTGAATATGCTAAGGATCCGGACATCGGGCCGATCGCAGGCTGGCCGGCACACAAGAGTGTGGAGGAGAGCCGGGAGTGTATCAGGACTGTACTTAACCGGGATGAGATCTACGCGATCTGCCTGAAGGGTGATGATAAGGCAATTGGCTCTGCTGGCCTGAAAATGAAGGAAGACTCGGATCTCACGGACCGCGATGATGAGTGCGAGCTAGGGTACTGGATCGGGAAGCCGTTCTGGGGGCAGGGCATGATGCCCGAAGCGGCAAAAGAGCTGCTCCGCCACGCTTTTGAGGACCTGGGCATGAGGCGCGTCTGGTGCGCGTACTATGATGGCAACACCAAGTCGAAGCGGGTCCAGGAGAAATGTGGCTTCCGCTACCAGTGGACGTCATATGACGTTGACGTTCCGCTTATGCATGATAAGAGGACAGGGCACGTGAACTGCATAACAAAAGAGCAGTGGGAAGAGGACAAACAAAATTGAGCTTAACTAAGAGTGACATTCCGATCATGGAGTATGATTCTGATCCGGCAGCTGTTATCATGCCTGATCATGAGCGGCTTGAAATGAAATTGCCGAAGAAGGCTGTTTATGCCTTCCCGGGCGATGCAGTGGATCATTACGCTGAGGACCACGGTGCCAGAACTGCGGGCTATTTTGAATCTGCAACGAAAATGTATCCTGTCTACCTGCTGAGCGTGGATGGAGAGGAGATCTGTCTCATGCAGGCGCCGGTCGGGGCCCCGGTAGCTGCTCAGATCCTTGACTGGCTGATCTCCTACGGCGTCAATGAGATCATTAGCTGCGGCTGCTGCGGGACGCTGGTAGACATTGATGAGGACACGTTCCTCGTCCCGTGCCGGGCTCTCAGGGACGAGGGCACGTCGTATCATTATCTTCCTCCGGCGCGATTTGTCGATGTGTCTGAGGCGGTGCGGCTCGCGATCGAGAAGGCGCTAAATGATCAAAATCTCGTTTACAGGGAGGTCACTACCTGGTCGACGGACGGCTTCTACAGGGAGACAAAGGACAAGGTCGAGTATAGAGTCTCCGAAGGATGCTCGGTAGTCGAGATGGAGTGCGCGGCCCTGGCTGCCTGTGCTGAGTTCAGGGGCGTGACGTGGGGAGAGCTTCTCTTCACTGCTGACACACTTGCTGATGCTGAGCATTACAGTGAGCGCAACTGGGGCAGGGACTCCGTGGAGCTTGCTATAGAACTGTCTGTAAGGGCTGTCATGAATTTGTAGCTGCTTGATAGTCGGCACAATAAAACAGCACGCAGGATCTGCGTGCTGCTGGAGATATAGTACAGAATGTGTTGGCTGTTGATCCCAATACACCAGATAATAAGAGAGATAGGCCGGAAGAAGCGCTGTGGAACGGTAATGCTGCACAGCGCTATTTGTTTGTCAGCATCATTCTCATATAGTTGTCGCTGAAGAATGTGTTTGCGTTATACAGGAACAGCACGTCGTCGATCTCGTCTGCCTTTATTACTGTAGCGATGTTTTCATAGTAATAGCGCGGGTCGACTATCGTGATGGTCCGGTAATCCTGTGTAAGGAACGGGATGAAGCAGTTTGCGTATGAGTCCTTTACAACGAGCAGGTGGCGGTTCTTCTTGGTCGGGGTAGTTATGGTGATGAGCGACTGGTTGGTGCCGCCAAACACAGTGTATGCGTCTTTTATATCGAGATTCGCCATGTCGTAGTACATGGTGGTCTTCTCTTTCTTGTCTTTATACCGTATGACCGAGTTCAGGTATTTGTCGCCGGTCGGAAGGTAGATTTTGATCGCGTCTTTACGGCCGTTCGTGAAGCCGCTCTTGGAGCAAAGCGTTCCGACAAAATCTTTTTTGACGGTGTATGCTTCGTACTCTGTCTCGCTCTTCAGCTTCATGACTTTCGCGGCTTTCTTGAAAGCGACGTATGCTCCGTCTGTCGTCCAGTGGTGGTCGGTGCGGTAATAGACCTGCTGCTTTTTGCTGGCTTCGGTCAGCTCCTCACGGACATCGACCGGCTTATAGCCCATCTCTTTCACAGCGCTGAAAAGCCTGTCCATGTCTTCGTTCTGGTCGTGTGTGACGACGCCGCCCGGAAGCTTGTCTGAAAGGATGTTCGCTGCATTTGGTACGAGCATGAAATACATCTTCTTTTTCTTATACTTTTTCCTGAACTGTTCCAGGGCATTTATATCCGCTCTGAAGCTGGCTTCGTCAGGATATGCTATATCTTCCATGAGGTAGCTGTCTTTCGCCTTGAAGACGCCGTTAGCCTTTATCTGGCCGATCGTGAGGTCGGCGGATGACTTGATCTTGATAAAGGTGTTGCGGAAGGCGAACTGGTCGCTGACGTAGTTGTCCAGCTGTGACTCGAACCTACCGGAGAGGTAGTTGCCGAAAGAGAATTTCGGAAGCTGCTGGAAGACACGGTTCTCCTGGTCCGAGTAGAGGACATCCTCCGTCGCGATATTCAGCACAAACATCAAAACCAGCACGCCGAAGAACGCTGCTCCCGCGATGCGTGCGGCCGTGAGGGCCCTGGCAGGTGCGGCGGCAGCTGCATCAAAGCCTCTTTCGTGCTTGCTGCTCTTCGCGGCTTCAGCTAAAGGCACAGCTGGCTCTTCAGGCTTTTCTTCAGGTACTGATTCAGTTTCAGGCTGGATCCAGATCACAGGCTGGTAATCTTCTATGCTGATCTCTTTGGTGCCGGCGTCAGCAGGGGATTCAGGCACAGCAACATCAGCCGGCTCTGATATTGGCTCAGAAGATTCTTCAGGCACAGCAACATTAGCCGGCTGTGAAACTGGCTCAGCTTGTTTTTTGGGTACGTCAACATCAGCCGGCTCGGCGGCTGGCTCAGCCTGGACCTCGGAGACCTCAGCTGGCACAGGTTCGGCAGCTGGCTCTGCAGCAGGCTCTGGGGCTGTTTCAAGCTTCTGCTCGAGGTCCCAGGACTGCTGGGCTTCCAGTTCTTCGGCCTTCTTCTTAGGAGTGTACTTGCGTTTCCTGGAAGTGCTCTTCGAAGAACTCTTTGCCGAAGTCTTGCCCGTGCTCTTTTCTGAAGTCCTGGCAGTATTCTTTTTTGCTGTTTTCTTTTTTGCCATTAAATCTATCTTTCTACATCCGGCAGGGTGCCGGATCGTTTGTATCATGGTTGATCTGCACGGCCGTTGAGCCGGGTGCTCAGATCATCTAGAACCTGAAGTACAGGAACGGGTTGTATGTGCTGTACAGCAGGTATGCTGTTGACAGCACGAGTATCCCGAATATCACCGCAAGCCACGCGAGAGGCACTTTCTCCTGGAGCTTCCT
>CAZBFD010000148.1:2868-4342 GCA_964491055.1 uncultured Eubacterium sp. | reverse complement strand
CAGGAAGAAAAATAGTTAGGAATATCGTTCTGGGTATGGAGCGATTTTAAATAAAAATCAGGAGGAGCAGGAAAAGATGAGTATTGGCGACGCAGTGAAGAATCTTATCGGTATCGATGATGAGGCTGATGAGGAGAAGATCTCAAAAGACGAAGTTAAAGAAGCTAAGGATAAGCTTAAAAAAGAAAAAGATAAACATATGACTGAGGAAACTATATCCGCAGGGAAACAGCACAGCGCGCCGGAACATTTCGCGCCGTCAAAGCCAGCACCAGCACCAACAGTAGAAAGGAGATTTTCCGTGACAAACACAGGAGCATTCAAGCTCGTTCTTATCGAGCCAAAGAGCTTTGAGGAGTGCCCGAAGCTCGTAGACAGCCTTAAGGCGCACAAGCCGATCATCATCAATCTGGAGCACCTCTCCACAGACGTTGCAAGGAAGATCTTCGATTTCCTGTCAGGGGCGACTTATGCGCTCGACGGCAACGTCCAGAAGATCGCGAGCAACATTTTCGTGTTCGCTCCTGAGAATGTCGACATCGCTGGCGGACAGAGGATGACAGACCAGTCACGCTTTGATTATACGAACGGCGGAGAGAAGAGCCAGGAGAAGAACAATATAGCGAGTGATCCTGACAATCCTTGGAGATAACAGGGCTTACAGCCGTGCGGGGGCGCGGCCGGGGACTTGCATATATCATGCCGGCATGACAGGGGAGCCGGTGTGCATGGGTATGGACAGAGAGTAGATCGTAATTCGTAAGGGGGATATTATGATTACGCCAAATGACATCGAGACCAAAGTGTTTTCATCGTCTCTTAGAGGCTACAGTAAAAGGGAAGTCGACGAATTCCTGGATCAGGTGATGATCGATTACCAGGCTTTGATGGACCAGAACGCGAAGATGCTTGAGCGAGTGCACGTGCTCCAGAAGCAGGTCGCGGAGGCCAAGGATCCGGCCAGGATGACGCAGGACGCTAAGCGCATGATGAACGACATTTCCGCAAGTGCTGAGCAGAAAGCCGAGATCATCATAAAGAACGCGAAGCACGACGCCGAGAACATCGTCCGGAACGCGAAAGACTCCACCTCACAGGCTGACGAGGACGCAGAGCGCCTGCGCAGGAAGGTGGAGAAATTCAAGCTCCGCTTCAAGCAGATGCTGGAGGAAGAGATCGACCGTGTGGATGATAATTCCGAGGACCTGCTCGATGACCTGAGAGAAGATTTTTATCCGGAGATGCTTTACGGCGAGAAGGACGGCGACATGACGAAGGTCGCCGGCAGCGAGGCGATGGAGGAAGATCCGATTGCTGAGCTTCCTGACGTGGAGCCGATGGGTGATATCGTTTCAGAGGATGACCTTTCCGAAGATCAAAATCCTGGCAGCGATGAAGACGGATCTGACGTTTCTGATGAGACTGAGGAACTTGAAGAAGCTCCGGAGGAAGCGGAAGCTGAAGAAACTGAAGA
>CAZBFD010000148.1:0-2768 GCA_964491055.1 uncultured Eubacterium sp. | reverse complement strand
GAAGAAACTGAAGAAGGATCTGATCTGTTCGAAGGCGAAAAGGCTCCTGATGAGACGATCGTGATCGACAAGGCTGCACTTGAAAGAGCGCAGGCAGAGCTTGCCGAGCAGGAAGAGCAGGACGAGCATAAAGGCGAGCTGGACTTCGATCTGGACTTTGACGACGAGCATGCTCCTGATGATGACCTGGAAGACGGCGAGCAGGGATCAGCAGACGAGACTTTGATCATAGACAAGGCTGACCTCAAGGCTGCGGAGAGTGAAGCCTTCCAGGAGTATGACGACCCGGACAGGGCTGAGCCTGTAGAGGAGCCGGAGCCTGAGACTGAAGAAGAACAGGTCGCGAAGTACGCTGCCGACTATGCCGGGGACGTGAGCGACGACGATAAATAAAAAAGCCTTACGGGAGTAGACGCGGGGTTCTGAGGTGAGCCCCGCTTTTTTGTAAATGTATTAAGAGTGGCTGAGTGGCGTGGCTCCGCATTTACGCCGGGTGTTTGGACAGGATAATGATTTATTTAGCGATCGGCATAATTGTAATAGTGCTTGACCAGATCACAAAATATCTGGTCCGCGGGATGGGCGAAGGAGAAGTGATCCATGTCATCGGCGATTTCCTCCGCATCGTTCATGTGGAGAACAGCGGCGCCGCGTTCGGCCTGTTTGAAGGAAGCCGCAGGTTCCTTCTGATATTTCCTGCGATAATAATCGCAGGTGCGATCTACATGATCTCCAGGGACATGGGAAGCGACCTTAAAGGGAAGCTCTGCAAGATCTCTCTTGCGCTTATCGCGTCCGGCGGGATAGGGAATATGATAGACAGGTTCCTTTACGGGCACGTTACTGATATGATATCATTCAGCATATTTCCGCCTGTATTCAACGTGGCGGATATAGCAGTGACATGCGGCTGCGGGCTTCTCGTGTTCTGCCTGATATATTTCAATGAAAGCAGGGAACGTGATGGATAAGTACAGCTTCAGTGTGCCGGAAGACGCCGGCAGGATAGATGCTCTCATCGCTGAAATGCTGGAAGATGTGTCAAGGTCGCGTGCCCAGCAGCTGATCGAACATGGCTTTGTCATGGCTGACGGAGAGCAGGTGCAGTCAAAGAAGATAAAGCCGGCAGAAGGTGTTTTGATAGAGGTGACGCTGCCGGATCCAGAGCCTCTCGACGTGGTGCCGGAAGACATCCCGCTTGACATCGTCTATGAGGACGACGATGTGATCGTGGTGAACAAGCCTAAGGGAATGGTAGTTCACCCGGCGCCGGGGAACCTTTCGGGGACGCTCGTGAACGCGCTGCTGTACCACTGCGCGGACAGCCTTTCGTCGATAAACGGAGTGCAGCGGCCCGGGATCGTACACAGGATCGATAAGGACACAAGCGGGCTCATTATGGTCGCGAAGAACGACGCGGCGCACACATCGCTTTCAAAGCAGCTGTTCGAGCATTCAGTCACCAGAAGGTATACGGCGCTTGTACGTGATAACATAAAAGAAAATGAAGGCACAGTTGATCAGCCGATCGGGCGCGACTATAAAGACCGTAAGCGCCGCCAGATAAACGGGTCGAACGCAAAAAGGGCGGTCACGCACTACCGTGTGCTTGAAAGATTCGGGTCGTGTACGCTGGTTGAGTGCAGGCTCGAGACAGGGCGGACGCACCAGATCAGAGTCCATATGGCATACATCAGGCATCCGCTCGTCGGGGACAGCATGTACGGAATCGGAGACGAGGTGATCCGCGCCGGGAACAGGAATATTCATATAACCGGCGGGCAGATGCTCCATGCCGGCGTGCTCGGGTTCGTACATCCGAGGACCGGCGAGTACATGGAGTTCACCCAGGAACTTCCCGAAGAATTCAGTGCGGTCCTTGACGTGCTGCGTGGATAAATGATCACGCTTTTATATGATTCTGATAATGCTTAAAGCGCTCCTGAAAGTACGAGGTACTTTCAGGAGCGTTTCAGATCCGATACGCAGTAATATCCGTCTGCTCTTTATTCCGCAGCAGATTAATCAGAACAATTTTTTCTGTTTGACGTTTGTACTTTTTTAATACTGAAATTGTGTCGGATGTCAGGTCTCATGCAAATTATTGTTTTCTGTTTTTCTTGACTTTTTCCACTTTCATTACTGCTATGTGTCATTTCGCCTCCTTGCCGTATCAGTCTAAGGATCTGTCACGGTAAACGTAAGCCCGTTCTTTGGGGAATACAAGGGGTAAAATGTTTTTGTGTCGAAAAAAAGTCCTGAGATGTCGTTTTACCATATGTTTCTGTTTTCGGCTATTTCTGGCACGGCTCGCCGGGGTCGACAAACACGGTTTTGTTGTGTGTGAAGATCACTTTGCCGGGCCTCGCGCCTGACGGCTTCTTGACATATCTTATCGGGACATAGTCGACCGGGACATTGCCGGAGTTCTTTGCCTTGCTGTAGAGCGCCGCGAGCCTAGCTGCTTCCAGTATCGCAGTCTCGCTGGGCTCATGTCCTCCTGTCCTTAATATCACGTGCGAGCCCGGAATGTCCTTGGTGTGGAGCCAGTAGTCGCCGCGCGAAGCGATCTCAAGAGTGAGCACGTCATTCTCGCGGTTATTACGCCCGACGAGAACTGTGAAGCCGTCCGTCGTCTCGTATTCGCGCGGAGCAGCCTTGAACCTCGGAGGCTTCTTTCCAGCGGCGCGCCGCCTCTTCATATATCCTGTTTCCTCAAGCTCTGTCTTAAGCGTCTCAAGCTCCGCGATGCTTGACGCATTCTCAAT
>CAZBFD010000147.1:0-4415 GCA_964491055.1 uncultured Eubacterium sp. | reverse complement strand
TCGAATACAAGAAACCAATAAGGGCATTCCTTATTCTGAAGAGGAAATGAAAGAGGATATTCACAAATTCTCAAAAGGGTTAACACTATGGGGGTCTCCACGTGTCGTAAAGAAATGGAAAGAATTTATGACTAAAGTTAACGGCCCAACGGATGGAATTAATAATCTGTTTCTAATAGAAGAAATAATGAATCAAATGAGGCGGGATTTAGGAGTTAAAGGAACTAGCAAGGGAGTACTATTGGGATTCTTTGTAAATGATATTGATAATTACAAAGATGATTAACATTATATAGCATAAAAGAGCGTTCGGAGGAAATTGATCATGATGATCACAGATGCAGGTGTGGGTTGTGTTGGATTATCCTGGCGTTTTTTGGCTCAGAATTACTAAGTAACAGCAATAACAACTATAGAGGCAAAAGCAGAGAAGCTGAATAAGTTCATCAGTTCAATTACATAGGACGCTCACTTGGAGCACAGTGCACGGTCATCTTGAGTATGCTCGCCGCTAAAAAGGAGCACTCTTACCGGTTGGGCCAACGAGGTCTTGATGCTGTACCGATGGAAATGTGAGTTGGGTTAATTTAGCTATTGTGGGTCGGACTAGAAGCGCGATGCAGTGGGGCGATCAGCCATGTGTATATGCGACGCCGGATGTGATACTCAAGTGGATAAAAGAGGGGAAACCAAAGATTACATGCTGGGAAGATGGCGTAATATGGGACAGGAATGATGAACGGATAGAGATGCTGGAAGATGACAATTCAGTTCTATGGTGATTAGTATCTTTGGGTGTTTGTGGGGTGACTTTTGTGGATTTCAAGATTATATAATATAAGGAGCTTCCTGTATAGTTTAAATGTAGATTGAAAAAAAGATACCTCAGAGTAAAATTGATTACTGACCAAAGTAACTCAATAAAACAGAGAGGTATCTACAATGAATTCTACACAGAACAAGAAGCTAGAGCAAGTTAAAACTACAACTTTGATCGTCGGTATCGACATCGGGAGCGAGAATCATTACGCGAGAGCGTTCGACTGGCGAGGATACGAGTACTCAAAAGCAGCACTCAGGTTCGAGAACAACGAGCATGGATTCACAGAACTGCTGATGTGGATACAGACGATCAGAGAGCAGGAAGGCAAGGACGAAGTTCTTGCCGGCATGGAACCTACCGGTCATTACTGGTTCAGTCTGGGAGACTTTCTGAAGGATAACGGCATTAAAACAGTACTGGTGAATCCTTACCATGTAAGTCGAAGCAAGGAACTGGATGACAACAGCCAGACAAAGAATGACAGGAAGGATCCAAAGGTGATCGCCCAACTTGTAAAAGACGGACGGTACACAGAGCCATATATACCGGAAGGTATATATGCGGACCTAAGAACGGCATCGAATACCAGATTCCAGCTGGAGTCGGAGTTGACAAGGACGAAGAACAGACTGGCGAGATGGCTTGCCATATACTTTCCTGAATACAACAAAGTGTATGGAAAGAAAGATGCAATAAGTGGGATGATGATACTGAAGGCAGCTCCGCTGCCGGAAGACATCATAGAGCTGGGTGTCCAGGGCATAAACCAGATCTGGAGAGACGCGAAGCTAAGAGCAGCCGGAATAAAGCGGGCCACGAGCCTGGTCGAGGCTGCAAAGCGGAGCGTTGGAATCAGAGATGGTAAAGAAGCAGCCAGGCTAAATTTCAAAATACTTGTAGAAGACTACGAGCAGGAGATAAAGCAGCTTGACGAAGTCATGGATCTCATCGGCAGATTAATGGAGCAGATCCCGGAAGCGAAGAAGCTTCTTGAGATCAAGGGAGTAGGTGAGAAGACAGTATCAGGATTTCTGGCAGAAGTGGGAGATTTAAGACGTTTCAAAGATCCCAAGCAGCTACAGAAATACGCTGGATTAGCACTTGTGGAGAACAGTTCGGGGAAGCACAAAGGCCAGACGACGATCAGCAGGCGTGGCCGGAAGAGGCTGAGATACCTGTTATTTGAGGCATCAATGTCGCTGGTAGCAAAGAATCCCGAATTCAAGGAGATCCATCAGTACTACACAACACGTACAAATAACCCGCTGAAGAAGATGCAGTCACTCACGGTGATCGGATGTAAACTCATGCGGCTGTTCTACACGCTTCTTACGAAAGATGTATCATATGACGCAGAGAGAATGCGTAAAGACATCCGCAGGCCGTCAGAATATCAGTTGGCGGCATAATGGGAAGATGCAAATCTGTGGTGAGACGTCCACCGAAAGGTGCCATGGATGAGCAGACAGTAATCAAAGACAACAAGTAATGAGCCAGTAGTCGGCAGGAATTTTTCCCATGGGGCACGACCCTGTTTTGGAGCTAAGCTGACACCCTGGTATGGACAGGCGGGACGAAAGAAGTTGGGGCAAGACCCCGTTGGACATAGGAGGTTCGCTGCCATAGCGGTCGGGGATATACAAGGTGCCGTTCGAATAAAGACAAAGACGTCTGGTTTGTCATATCCCAAAACCGCGATTTCCAGCACCAGATGCGGGAATTGTCCATATATCAAGGCTCATTCGTGACGAGGTTACTACAATCTACACTTAAAAAATGTTGAAAAATGCACAAAAAGCATTTGACAATATGAGGAGGCGAAATAACTATGCTTGAATTAAAGAATATCTCATTTGGCGTTGAGCAGGATGAGGGTGACAAGGAAATAATACGTGATATAAGCCTGACTATACCTGATGATAAGCTGGTAGTCGTTACAGGGCCGAATGGCGGCGGAAAATCGACGCTGGCGCGCCTGATCATGGGAATAGAGAAGCCGACTTCAGGGAGCATCTGGTTTAACGGCGAGGATATAACGGATAAGGATATAACCGAAAGAGCAAAGATGGGGATAGGCTTTGCGTTCCAGCAGCCTGTAAGGTTCAAGGGGATCCAGGTCTATGACCTCATCAGGCTTGCGACTGGAAAAAACATTAAGGCAGATGATGCATGCAGGTACCTCACAGAGGTGGGTCTCGATGCTAAAGATTATATCTACCGTGAGGTGAACGCAAGCCTTTCAGGTGGAGAGCTCAAGCGGATAGAGATAGCAAGCGTGCTCGCAAAGGCGCCTAAGCTGAGCCTTTTTGATGAGCCTGAAGCCGGAATAGACCTGTGGAGCTTCCAGAACCTTATCACAGTATTTGAGAATATGAGGCGTCACATAAAAGACAGCTCGATCATGGTCATATCACATCAGGAAAGAATCCTTGAGATCGCTGATGAGATCGTAGTGATACGTGATGGAAGGATCGCTGAGCAGGGCAGCAGAGAAGAAGTGCTGCCGGGACTCATCGGTACAGCTTCGGCTGTAATGGTATGCAATGAATACGGAGCGTGGAAAGGAGATGGAGCAGAATGCTAGGATTAGACGAGACATCGAAAAGACTGCTCCGTGAGGTAGCTGACCTCTATAAAGTACCAGAAGGAGCATTCAATATAAGAAAAGACGGAGAGGCGGCTGCTCGTGAGTCCACAGCTCATATACAGATCACTTCCAAGCCTGACGTGAGCGGGATCGACATCGATATAGCACCGGGTACAAAGAACGAGAGTGTACATATTCCAGTCGTTATGACCAAATCTGGTCTTTCGGAGGTCGTATACAATGATTTCCATATCGGAGAGGACTGCGACGTCGTGATCGTGGCAGGATGCGGCATCGATAACTGCGGCCCGAAAGACTCAGAGCATGACGGCATCCACAGATTCTTCGTCGGCAAAAATTCCAAGGTGAAATACGTCGAAAAGCACTTCGGGTCAGGCGAGGGGACTGGCAAGAGGATCCTTAATCCGGGCACGGAAGTGTACATGGAAGAGGGAAGCTACATGGAAATGGAGATGGTCCAGATCCGTGGAGTGGACAGCACAGAGAGAACAACTACGGCAGAGCTTGGAAAAGATGCAAAGCTTGTCGTAAGAGAACGTCTTATGACCCATGGAAAGCAGACGGCGATAAGTAAATATGTCGTTTCACTTAATGGTGAAGGATCGACTGCTGATGTAGTTTCAAGATCTGTAGCCCGTGATGATTCATTTCAGAAATTTGACGCGAAGATCGTTGGAAACAACGCCTGCTCAGGACATACTGAATGCGATTCCATCATCATGGATAACGGCAGGATCCTTGCAGTTCCTGGGCTTGAGGCAAATAATGTTGACGCGGCTCTCGTACATGAAGCAGCGATCGGAAAGATAGCAGGGGACCAGATCATAAAGCTTGAAACGCTCGGACTTACAGAGCACGAAGCGGAAGAGCAGATAATCAGCGGGTTCCTTAAGTAGTTATGAAAATGACGCCGGAAAGCGTCATTTTTCTTTGTTAAATGAAAACCCCGCGTTAGACGCGGGGTTCAATGAACGCTATGCGTTT
>CAZBFD010000146.1:0-4442 GCA_964491055.1 uncultured Eubacterium sp. | reverse complement strand
AGGTATATAGGTGAGGGCACATATTCGACAACCCTCAGGATATCGGAAGGCTGTGACAGGAACTGTGCTTACTGCATAATCCCGAAGATAAGGGGCCCTTACAGGAGCAAGACAGAAGAGTCGATCATCGCTGAGGCTGAGCTCCTTGCTGAAGCCGGTGTAAAAGAGCTTTCCATAATCGCAGAGGACACCGGATGCTATGGCATAGATCTCTATGGCGAGCCTAAGCTTGCCGAACTGCTGAGGAAGCTTTGCAGGATCGACGGCATAGAGTGGATCCGCCTGATGTACTGCTATGAGGATCACATCACCGATGAGCTCATAAAAGTCATGGCTGAAGAAGATAAGATCTGCAAATACATCGACATACCCCTTCAGCATGCGAGCGACAGGGTCCTTAAGCGCATGAGGCGGAAGACCACAGAAGTATCTATAAGAGAAAAGCTCGAGAATCTGAGAAAGAACATTCAGGGCATCGCGATCAGGACAACTTTCATCACCGGGTTCCCGGGAGAAACTGACGATGATATAGCAGAGCTTGAAGATTTTGTTGATGAACAGAGATTTGCCAGAGTCGGTGTGTTCACATACTCAGCCGAAGAGGGGACTGACGCCGCGGAGATGCCGGACCAGGTGCCGGAAGAAGTAAAAGAAGAGCGACGTGACTTCATCATGCTGAGGCAGCTTGAGATCTCAAACGAGCATAACCGTGAAATGATCGGAAAGACATACGACGTTATCATCGAAGAGATCGACGAAGACGGATCATTCATCGGGAGGACCAGATATGATGCTCCTGATATAGATAACAGCGTGCTCTTCGTGTCAGAGCGCGAGCATGCTCCTGGAGATATAGTTAAAGTTCTGATAGAGGAGGCATACGATTACGACCTCCAGGGAAGAGAGGTGTATCATGAATCTTCCAAATAAACTTACGATCGGCAGAGTGATAGCAGTCCCGTTCTTTATTGCGCTGTATATGACAGGCAATTATCTGCCGGCTCTTATCATCTTCATCCTTGCGGCGCTGACTGACATGCTTGATGGCAAGATCGCGAGGAAATACAATCTGGTCACTAATTTCGGCAAGATCATGGATCCGCTCGCTGACAAGATCCTTGTGTATTCTGCATTCTGCCTTATGGTAGGCGACGGGCTGATCCCGGCGTGGATGCTGATCATCATTCTTGCCAGGGAGTTCATGATGGCAGGCATGCGTACTGTTGCTGCATCCGAGGGGATCGTGATAGCTGCAGATATGAGCGGAAAGATCAAAACCGTGCTGCAGATGATAGCGGTTCCGCTTCTTATATTCTACAGGGCAGTCCCTTCAATACCGCAGATCGCGCAGTATGAGCATTATGTTTATCTTGCCGCGATGGCATTCCTGTATGCTTCGCTGTTCATGACTGTTTATTCTGGAATTGAATATATTATCAAAAATAAAGAGGTGTTCAGACAATGAAATGTGCAATCGTCAGTGTCGGTACTGAGCTCTTAATGGGACAGATCATCGACACGAATGCGGCCTGGGTATCGGAAAGGCTTAGGTCGCTCGGGATCGATGTGCTCTACAGATATACGGTCGGTGACAATCCCGAGCGTCTTGCTGATGTTGTCAGGACAGCATTTGACCATGTGGACCTGGTTATATCTATCGGCGGTCTCGGGCCTACTGAGGATGATCTTACCAAGGAGACATTCTGTGATGTCATGGGAGTCCCGCTCGTAAGAGATGAGAGGACAGTACATGAACTTGAAGAGATGGCAGAGTCAGCCCAGAAGGTGATCACTGATAACAATTATAAACAGGCTCTTCTGCCGGAAGACGCGGCCATATTCTATAATGGCGCCGGCACCGCGCCCGGTTTCGCGAAGGAAGTTGATGGCAAGATATTCATCTGCATGCCGGGTCCTCCGCGTGAGTTCACTTCAATGTGGGAAAATGGTGTAGAAGACTACTTAAGAGATAAAGGTGACGGTGAAGTCTATTACCGCGTGATAAGGCTCTTCGGAAAGGGTGAATCGGTAATCGAGACTGATCTTATCGATCTTATCGACGGCCAGACCGATCCTACTATCGCGACATACGCGAAAGAAGGGGAGTGCACTGTAAGAGTCGCTTCCAAGCACAGAGATCCGGAAGAAGCTAAAAGAAAAGTTGACGAGATGACTGAAGTCATCTGTGAGCGCGAAAGAGATTTTGTTTACAGTACTGATGATGAGCCGCTCGTCATGCTTGTCGGCCGCAAACTGCTTGAGAAGAGCCTGTCAATCTCATGCTGTGAATCATGCACCGGCGGAATGTTCGCATCCCAGCTCACGAACGTACCGGGGATCTCCGCAGTGTTCGACCGGGGACTAGTCACATATACTTATAACGCAAAGATGAATGAGCTTGGAGTGAAAGAGGAGACTCTCGCAAAGTACACCGCGGTTAGCCGCCAGGTCGCTGATGAGATGGTGACCGGCCTCCAGAAAAAGACGGGCTGCGACGTTTGCGTGTCTGTCACGGGCATAGCAGGTCCTTCCGGCGGGACAAAAAGAAAGCCTGTCGGACTGGTTTATGTAGGATGCATCGTTAAAGGAAAGAAGAAAGTCGTAAAGCTCAACATAAGCAATCTCGGCAGGACATGGATCAGGAAATACGCTACTCTCGCGATGTTCAACATCATAAATAAGATGATAGAAGGCGAGAAGATACCTCCGATGTAGCTTTTTCCGTTTTCCCCATAGAAGCATATTGACAGTCTATGGGGAAGTTGGTAGTATTTATAAAACTCAGGTGATCGGAGTTCATTTGTTTTCTGTTTTGCGATTTTCCACTTGACATATCTTGATTCCGTAGTAGAATAAATGTAGAACACATGTTCGTATTATGGAGGTGGCTATGACAGCTAAGAATGATAAAGACGGAAGAGAGAAAGCGCTTGACGCTGCTCTTGCCCAGATAGAAAAACATTTCGGACAGGGCGCTATCATGAGGATGAGCGACAACGCAAGCATGAACGTAGAGGCGATCTCTACCGGATCTATAAGCCTCGATATGGCTACAGGGATCGGCGGTGTGCCAAAAGGAAGGATAATTGAAGTATACGGACCTGAATCTTCAGGCAAGACCACACTGGCATTACATGTCATTGCAGAGAGCCAGAAGCAGGGAGGAAGAGCGGCATTCATCGATGCCGAGCATGCTCTTGATCCTGTATACGCGAAGAACCTCGGAGTAGTGATAGAGGATCTTCTCGTATCACAGCCGGATACAGGAGAGCAGGCGCTTGAGATATGCGATATGCTTGCTTCAAGCGGAGCTATCGATGTCATCGTTATCGACTCAGTAGCGGCGCTTGTGCCTAAAGCTGAGATCCAGGGCGAGATGGGTGATTCCCATGTAGGGCTTCAGGCAAGGCTCATGTCCCAGGCTCTCAGGAAGCTCACAGGAACAGTCAATAAAACCAACACCTGTGTGATCTTCATTAATCAGCTCAGAGAAAAGGTCGGCGTTATGTTCGGTAATCCTGAAGTTACCACAGGCGGCCGTGCGCTCAAGTTCTACTCTTCAATGAGATTCGACGTAAGGAAGATAGAGACGATCAAGCAGGGAGAGCAGATACTTGGAAGCAGGACCAGAGTAAAAGTAGTCAAGAACAAGGTCGCTCCACCGTTCAAGAACGCTGAGTTCGACATCATGTACGGCAAAGGGATATCCCTTTCCGGAGATATCCTTGACTGTGCTGTAAATGCCGGCATCGTGAAGAAGTCCGGCTCATGGTACAGTTATGAGGGAGACAGGATCGGCCAGGGAAGAGAAGCTGTAAAGGCATATCTTGAGGAGAATCCTGAGCTCATGAACAAGATAAGAGACGAGCTCATGGAATCGCTCCGTCCTAAGAAAGATGAAGATAGCGCTGAAGAATCTGCAAAGGCTGATGTACCTGGAGTCTTTGAAGAGAATACTGAAGAGACAGTCACTGTAGATGACGACGGCGTGATCATAGAATAGAATCAATTTTAACGGCAGGTTTTTGATCTCAGATCAGGATCCTGCCGATTTTAGAATTATTAAGGAAACAATGTATTTGACTTCTCTTTATACTCGTGATAATATATACGAGTTAGACCGCACTCTGACGGGTAATAAACGGCAATAAGGCCTACCCGTTGAGGCGAGACTGGTAAGAGGAGGAATAATTAATGTATGCAATCATCGAGACAGGCGGCAAGCAGTACAAGGTAGAAGCAGGCGATATCGTTTCTGTAGAGAAGCTTGGCGCTGAAGTCGGAGAAACAGTTACTTTCGACAAGGTAATGGCAGTAAGCGACGATAACGGACTTAAGGCCGGCACACCTTATCTTGAGGGCACTGTAGTGACTGGTGAAGTCACAGAGAACGGAAAAGGCAAGAAGGTCATCGTATTCAAGTATAAGCCTAAGAAGGACTC
>CAZBFD010000145.1:0-4501 GCA_964491055.1 uncultured Eubacterium sp. | reverse complement strand
TTCAGGAGCGTTTTACTTTGCTGTCACGCTCCGAAAGTGGACTGTCCCTTTTCGGAGCTCTTTTCGGGGCTTTTTGTCACCACTGGATTCAGCAAGGATACAAATGTGACTTTCTGTCACATATTATGATTGCATCTATACTTTTCACATTGTATAATTAATATACATATTTATAACTCAATTTAAGGGCTGTTTATGATTGATTTCCACACTCATATACTTCCAGGTATTGATGATGGCAGCAAAAATATTGAAATGACTGAAGCCATGCTGGAAGAGGAGGCGCGTCAGGGGGTCACGGAGATCTGCGCGACGCCGCATTTCTATGCGCAGCGCATGTCTTTTGATAGTTTTCTGGAGAACCGTAGGCACGCGGCGGAGATCACAGCGGAACTGCTGGACCGGCGTGGAGATCTTCCAAAGATATATACGGGCGCTGAAGTGTACTATTTCCAGGGCATGGGGCGCGCGGAGCGAGTAAAAGAGCTTTGTGTGACAGGGACCAGCACGATTCTGGTCGAGATGCCGTTCGCACAGTGGGACAGACAGGTTTTTGATGATATAAGTGATCTGATCAAAAAGCAGCACCTCGCGGTCGTGATCGCTCACATAGAGAGGTACTACGAGTTCCAGAAGGACAAGTCGGTGTGGGACGAGGTGTTCGGCCTGCCGTTGACGAGGCAGATCAACGCGGGTAGCTTTCTCCGGGGGTGGCTCGGCAGCAGGTTCGCGATCAAAGTCAAGAAAGAGCATCCGTCGACCCTGATCGGTACGGACTGCCACAACATGGACAGAAGAAAGCCGAACCTGGCGGAAGCGCGCGAAGTGATCGCGAAAAAGATCGGGCAGGAGGCGCTGGACGAGTCGGATGCGAGAATAAAGATGCTGCTTGACGGAGCGATCAACATACAGGATGAAGTGTATTACAGTTAGCATGGAGCTGGTGCCAGACAGAATGCCGACACCATGAAGCTCCGAAAAGGGCTTGACTTTTCGGAGGTAGTGCGGGCTTTAATGATATTTAAATATATTGTCAGTAGTATTTATAAATGGATCGGAAAAGTGCGGTAAAAGGTATAATCGTCGTACTGGTCCTGGCCGTGGCTGCGGCCGGGGTCTTTGGTGTGATGAATTATATGGAAAAGCGAGGCACCGGGTCTAGTTCTGATAAGGGAAAGGTGGAGCGTGAGAGTGCTGCGCCGGATCCGACGTATCTGTTTCTTGGGGACCTTGAGTATGAGGTAACTGATAACATAAAGGCGTACCTGCTGGTGGGTACGGACGGTGCGGGCTCGAAGCCGAACGCGAAGCATTACCACGGGCCGATGTCAGATTATATCATGCTGGTTTTGATCGATAAGACGAAGGAAACGTACGGATTCGTGCAGATCGACCGCGATACCATGACTGACATCGTGCAGATCGGCGAGGACGGAGATGAAGAAGCAGCAGCCACTGTGGAAGAGCAGATCTGTACGGCGACTTGGTTTGGAAAGGACTTGAACCAGGGGCTGAGGAATCTGATGGAATCTGTGTCATACCTTATGGGCGGCCTTGAAATAGAGGGTTATTACTCCATAAACATGGATGACATCGCGAAGCTGAATCACGCTGTCGGCGGTGTGACCGTAAAGATCGAGGACGATTTTTCAGAGTACGACGAAGAAATGGTGCCGGGAGCGGAAGTGCATCTCACAGACGAGCAGGCGGAGCTTTTCGTGAGGTCCCGCATGGAGATCGGAGACGGGACCAATGAGTCGAGGATGAGGCGCCAGCGCGCGTATATGACTGCTCTGATGGATCAGGCAAAACAGAAGATGGCTGATGACAAGTCGTTCGCGATCGATGTGTACCAGGAGCTTAATGGCGTGGCAACGACGAACATTCAGGGATCAAGAGTGTCAGCGATCGCCAACCTGCTGTATAAATTTGAGAATAAAGGAATATTTGACATAGACGGCGAGCATACTGTCGGCCGCACAGATCGTGATAAGAAGGATTACGTGCAGTTCTACGCAGACGAGGATTCAATAACCATGATCCTCAAAGAACTGATGTATCTGGATGATGGACACGAGTATTAACTATTTGAATAGCGAACACAAGTGTTAACGGGAGTCCACTTGAAAAAGTGATTACATATAAACTATAGCTGAGGGCAAGCTAGTAATTGCAAAAGGACCTATAAGGAAGGCAAGTTTAGGAACTGACAATGACCAGGAGAACAGCAATTATGGATCAGGAAGTTAATGTGAACACGCAGAACAAGGATGAAAGCGAGATCGAGATCGACCTTATAGATCTCCTGATGTACTTTCAGACCAAGCTCGCGCTCATAATCGGAGCATTCATCGTCGGGGCTTTGATCGCGGGACTCGTGACGTACTTTCTCATCACGCCGAAGTTCACGGCAACGTCGACGATGTACATGGTGTCGTCTAGCAGCGACTCGGTCGTCGACCTGACGGACCTGAACATCGGCACCACGCTGTCGGAGGACTATGTCGAGCTGATCAAAACCCGCCCGATCGTCGAGGGTGTGGCTGAAGAGCTGGGGCTTGACTACACGTACGAGCAGCTGATGAGCATGATCGACCTGAAAGTCGTGCCGAACACCAGAATCATCAAAATCTCGGTCACAAGCCCTGATAAGGGCGAAGCAAGGGATCTGGCGAACGCCCTGGCGGTAAAAGCCGAGACGGAGCTCCCGAAACTGATGGATGCACCTAAGCCGAACATCGCAGAAAAGGCGATAACACCAGAGCACAAAAGCTCGCCGAGCCTTACGAAGAACACTCTGATCGGTGCTCTCGCGCTTATGCTCATCGTGCTCGCCGTGCTCACGGTGATGTACCTGATGGACGACACTGTCAAGACTGCGGACGACGTCGAGAAGAACTTCGGCGTTATGCCGCTCACGACTATACCTGAGGGCAAGATCGAAGGCCTGGAGAGCACATCAGAAGAGCACAGAAGAAGAAACGGCCTGCTCGGACTTCTTGGTATGGAGATAGGCAAGAAGCACAAGCATCATCACCATCACAAAGAGGGAGGTAAATAGGATGGAAAACAAGATCAAATTCACCAAAAATATTGTTCTCCCATATGCGATGGAGGAGTCGATAAACAGGCTCAGGATAAACATCGGGTTCCTTGGTAAAGATGTCAGGAAGATCTTGTTCATGAGCTCCGAGCCGAATGAGGGAAAGAGTTTTGTCGCTATCAATCTCTGGAAGCAGATGGTAGAAGCAGGTGAGAAAGCGATCCTGCTCGACGCGGATCTCAGGAAGTCCGTGATGGTCGATACTTATGGACTGGCGCGTGCTGACGGACGCGAGCTCCAGGGGACGACACAGTACTTGTCAGGTGAGGGCGACCTGGAAGACTTCATTCTGTATACGAATGATGGAAATGGTGCAGTCCTTCCGAATGTCGATAACGTAATCAATCCTTCGATGCTGATAGAAAGCAGCAGATTCCGCGAGATGCTCGACTATATGGGAGAACGTTTCAGATATGTGTTCGTGGACGCGCCGCCGCTTGGCCTTGTGTCTGACGGAGAGCGTATCGGGAACATGTGTGACGGCGCGATTATAACAGTCCGAAGCGGCGTTACGCCTAAGGGAATAATCAGGAACTCCATGCGCCAGCTCGAGCGTGCCGGATGCCCGATACTCGGGATCGTGTTAAACCGCGTGGACACCGCAACGAACGGATACGGTTATTACAAGAAATATTATTATGGAAGCAAATATTACTACAGCTCAGAGTACTATTCGAAATAGATTTATACACTGGACTAAGGTATAATACATTCAATCTACTGGAGTGTCCCCGGCGGGGTTGCGCAGCCCTGCCGGTACACTATATATTCCATGATAAAGGAGGTGAAATAATTGAAAAAGACAACAAAGCTGATTGCACTTCTTCTCGCAGCACTCATGCTGATGACAAGTGTTGCTTTTGCTGCTACCGGTTCGAAGGAAGAACCAAGCAAGAAAAAGGAAACTGGCCGTTACACTGAATACATTACTTATTCAGATAACACAGCTACTTTGATCGGCACCAAGAAGAGCACGTACAAGCACAAGACAAAGAAAGTTCTTAAGACAACTACGATCAAGGGCAAAAAGTACACCATTACCAAGATCGGAAAGAATGCTTTTGCCAAGATGAAGAAGCTGAAGGTAGTCAAGGTGTACGCCACAAAGGCTCTTAAGGTTCAGAAAGGTGCATTCGGTAAACTGAACACCATCTGTTCGGTCAATGATGCCGTGAAGGGTGCTGCTGTCCGCTCTGAACACAGCATTATCATCGGAAAATCCGTTTGGCTGCGCAATATCTGAGGTGCCAAACCAGGTGCTTACCTTCGCCTTAGTCAATACTGTGATGCGTGAGCACATGCTCACTCTGTTACGTTTGATTTTTTGTGACCCCTGGATGGTAGCCCACCAGGCTTCTCTGTCCATGGACTTTTATAGGCAAGAGCACTGGAGTGGGT
>CAZBFD010000144.1:0-4547 GCA_964491055.1 uncultured Eubacterium sp. | reverse complement strand
TCGTCTGCAGTTGCCTCACTGTTCTCGTCTGCAGTTGCCTCACTGTTCTCATCTGCAGGGGTCCCGCTTGTTTCCTCTGCAGGTACTTCCTTGGCCTCTTCACTAACTGCCTCAACAGCATCTTTGCCTTCAGGCCTTTCTGCCTCAGCCGGCGCATCAAATTTCTCGAGCGCGATCGCTACGCCTAGCTGGAACACGGCGAAGCATGACTGAAGAACGGCTTCGGACTGTTCTTTGGTAGCGGCGGCATTGCTTCCTGACAGGTATGGCTCCATCTGGCTGCTCCACACTCTGTGCAGTCCGATCAGGAACTGCTGCCACGCCTGAGGTGAAGGGCTGATATCAGTTGTGATGTCCTTCGAGCTCCGGCCGACGTTGTTTTTGTACAGTATCTGGTCGTAGCCTTTCTCCTCAAAACCCTCAGGCTTGACTTGCCACTGGGCGCCATACTCTATGCCCGCGGTCAGGCAGTAGCGGATGACATTATAATAGTAGATCGTCGGGTCGTCGTGGCATGCGTCCGAGAGGGCTTTGTCGCCGAGCAAAGTCGCGACGAACAGCTCGCGGCGCGGCTTGAGGTCAGGGACCTCCTCGATCCCGTCTTTAGCGTAGCCCAGGGCGCTCGCATACTGGCCGAACAGGTCCTTGCATTCCGCGTAGAAATTCGCTTTGTTGAATCCAGACATATCGTCTTCTCCTTTATAATATACCGACACGGAGAACTGGCCCCGGTGTCACGCAATTTTGGTGACAAGAGGAGCCGTCCCTTTTGTCTCCTTTTTTAGAATTCTGCTGTCTTTGGCGTGCGCGGGAACGGGAGCACGTCTCTGATATTGCTCATCCCTGTCGCGTACATGATCATGCGCTCGAAGCCGAGGCCGTAGCCTGCGTGCTTGACACCGCCGTATTTACGAAGTTCTCTGTACCACCAGTAATTGTCGAGGTCCATGCCGAGCTCCTGCATACGGGCTTCGAGTATATCCAGCCTTTCTTCTCTCTGGCTTCCGCCGATGATCTCGCCGATCCCAGGTACGAGAAGGTCGCTTGCTGCAACCGTCTTGCCGTCGTCGTTAAGGCGCATATAGAAGGCTTTGATCTCTTTCGGGTAGTCGGTCACGAACACCGGCTTCTTGAATACTTCCTCGGTGAGGTACCGCTCGTGCTCGGTCTGGAGGTCGCATCCCCAGTATGGTTCGAAGTCGAATTTATGGTCGGCCTTCTCGAGCAAAGCCACGGCGTCTGTGTATGTGAGCCGCTCGAAGTCGGAGTTTACCACGTTCTGGAGCCTCTCTTCGAGCCCGCGGTCGATCCTCGTGCTGAAGAATTCCATCTCTTCCGGTGCGTTCTCCATGACGTAGCGCAGGATGTATTTCACCATCGCCTCGGCGAGGTCCATAGCGTCTTCAAGGTCGGCGAACGCGATCTCAGGCTCGATCATCCAGAACTCCGCAGCGTGCCGCTGGGTGTTGGAGTTCTCAGCCCTGAACGTCGGTCCGAATGTGTACACATCGCGGAACGCAAGGGCGAAGATCTCGGCTTCGAGCTGGCCGCTCACGGTCAGGTTGGTAGGCTTTCCGAAGAAGTCCTTTGACCAGTCGATTTTTCCGTCCGGTGTCCTCGGCGGATCTTCAGGGTCGAGCGCTGTCACGCGGAACATCTCGCCCGCTCCCTCAGCGTCGCTCTCAGTTATGATCGGTGTGTGTACATAAACAAAACCCTGTTCCTGGAAAAATTTATGTATCGCGTAGGCTATCATCGAGCGCACCCTGAATACGGCCGCGAAGGTGTTGCTCCTCGGGCGAAGGTGCGCGATCTCCCTCAGGAACTCCATCGAGTGGCGCTTGTTCTGGAGAGGGTACTCAGTGGATGATTCCGCGAGCACTTCGATCTTATCAGCATGGATCTCGAACGGCTGCCTCGCGTCAGGCGTGAGCACGAACTTTCCGGTCACCCTTACGCCGGACGACAGGGCAAGCTTTGCTATCTCATCAAAATTATCGATCTTGTCCTGCTCATACACGACCTGGACCGGCGTGAAGAACGTCCCGTCATTAAGCTGTATGAACCCGAACTGGTTGGACGCCCTGTTCTGGCGCGCCCATCCGCTCAGTACTATTTCCTTATCTGCATACTTCTCCGACTCCCGGAAAAGAGTCTTTACTTTAACATCGCTTCTCTCTGACATTTAATTACCTCGCTGCTGGAAGTTGTCAGTGGAGACGGTTCTTTTTGACAACTTTTCCGGAAAAGCTGTCAAAAAGAACCGTCCCCACTGACAACTTCCGTTTTTCTGTTAATTCACTCTAATAATATAACACAAATAATGTATGATAGTCCATTGTAAGGCGTGCGGTTTTGTTATATAATTAATATTACTGTGAAAAAACCAAGGAGGTATGGTTGATGAAAAGCTATACAAGTGAGAATATCAGAAACGTCGCACTGCTCGGACACAGCGGCTGCGGGAAGACAACATTTCTGGAGGCAGCTCTTCTGACTTCCGGAGCCATCACCAAGGCCGGAAAAGTCGAGAGCGGTAATACCGTGTCTGACTACGACAAGATGGAAATAGAAAGAGGATCTTCGATCAATACTTCGATCATTCCAGTAGAGTGGAAGGGCAAGAAGATCAATTTCATAGACACACCGGGAGATTTTGATTTTGTCGGTGAAGTACATGCTGCGCTCAAGGCTGCTGAGGCTGCTATGATCGTCGTTGATGCAGGATCAGGCATCCAGGTCGGAACAGAGATGGCATGGAAGATCTGTGAGAAGTACGGAGTACCGAGATTCTTCGTCATCAATAAGAGAGACAAGGACGAACTGGATTTTGATAAGACCGTAGAAGCTCTCAGGGACAAGTTCGGCGTGGCGGTCGCATCGCTTGGACTTCCTCTCTCCGAGGGTATCGACGATGAGATGATGGAAGCTATCGCGGGTACTGACGAGGATCTTATGGAGAAGTACCTCGACACGATGGAGCTCTCAGAGGATGAGATCAAGATCGGCCTCGCAAAGGGTATCGCTGCTGGTGACATCGTGCCTGTGCTCCAGTCTGTATTCCAGCTGGGCAAGGGTGTGGATGACATCCTGGACGCTGTAGAGGCATGTGTAGCAAGTCCTCTCGAGCATGCTCCTTATGAAGCTGAGGGCGGAGAAGTTGCTCCATCAAAGGACGGCCCGCTTTCATCATTCGTATTCAAGACGATCGTCGACCCGTTCGTCGGCAAGATCTCGATCATCAAAGTCGTGACTGGCAAGCTCGACGCTGCAAGCGAAGTTTTCAACTCCAACGCTGAGAAGCCTGAGAAGCTAGGAAAGCTCTTCTATCTGAGAGGAAAAGAGCAGATCGACGTTGCGTCAGTGCCAGCCGGAGAGATCGTTGCGGTAGCAAAGCTCCAGTTCACACAGACAGGAGACACACTCTGCGATAAGGCAAAAGTCGTGAAGTTCGCACCGATCGACTTCCCGCCTGCAACGTACTATGTTGCTGTTGAGGCCGCAGATAAGAACGATGAGGACAAGATGGGAACAGGCCTGAACAGGCTTCGTGAAGAAGATCCTTCATTCGTAGTAGACAGAAACGTTGAAACACACCAGACACTTCTTGGAGGACAGGGAGACAAGCAGATCTCGATCGTACTTGCCAAGATGAAGGACAGATACGGCGTGAATATGAATACAGTTCCTCAGAAGATCGCTTACAGAGAGACCATCAAGGGAACATCAGACGTAGAAGGAAAGCATAAGAAGCAGTCAGGCGGCGCCGGTCAGTTCGGAGACGTATTCATCAAGTTCAGCCCGTCAGATCAGGACTTCGAGTTTGCAGAAGAGATCTTCGGCGGATCAGTTCCGAAGAACTACATCCCTGCAGTCGAGAAGGGACTCCAGGAATGCATGGAGAAGGGACCTCTCGCAGGCTGCAAGGTACAGGGCGTCAAAGCCGTGCTGTATGATGGTAAATATCACCCTGTAGACTCTAACGAAGTATCATTCAAGATCGCAGCATCACTTGCGTTCAAGAAAGGTATCGTAGAAGCTAACCCGTGCCTGCTCGAGCCTATCATGAAGCTTGAGATCCTGGTACCGGACGACTTCACAGGAGACGTCATGGGCGACATGAACAAGCGCCGCGGCAGGATCCTGGGCATGGATCCGCAGAACGGCGAGCAGAAGCTTCTTGCGGAAGCACCGCAGGCAGAGCTCTTCGACTATGCACTCGGACTCCGTGCGATGACACAGGGCAGAGGATCCTTCACAATGGAATTCGTCAGATACGAAGAAGTTCCGAAGAACCTCGCAGACGAGATCATCGCAAAGCACGCAGCAGAAGAAGAGAACAAGTAAGCTTCGCCTCGATCTTACGCCGTTGCCCATTTTCCCCGGCTTCAGCTGGCTGGACAAATGGGACAGCGTAGGTGGCGCAAGGAAGCGAAGCTTGCGAGAGCGCCGATAGTTCAATGGCGCTCTCTAAACGATAATTAGATTTGCTGGTGGGAGGCAGGCACGGTATAGTGCCTGCCTTTTTGATCCCGTTGCCAAAAAAG
>CAZBFD010000143.1:0-4591 GCA_964491055.1 uncultured Eubacterium sp. | reverse complement strand
TTACAGAAATCCTGCCACCAAAACAAAGAATAATTAATTTTGGTAACGAATCGCAATAGTTACAGGGGTTGTTTCGTTACCAAACGACAGGAATTACAGAAATCCTGCCACCAAAAGAAGAAAAAAATAGTTTTGGTAACGAGATGCAGCGCTTCGCTAAACTCCAGTTTGTCTTGCTGCCAATGATCTCTGTCACTCAGTTTGACAAGCACTTTATAATTATAATGAGACTGGAAGAAGCAGATAGGCTAGTTTGTTAGCAGGAAGCTTGAGTTGAGGAAATATAAGATTATGCTGAATGTTTGTGGCTGTTTCTTTGCCATCCTGTTTGTGTTCAGTATTGTTATGGGAATCCTGTACGCCACTGGAATCAGGGGCTGGATACAGTAGAGCTCTCGGATTCTTTTGTGGAGAAGATAGGTGATCTTGACAGTTTTGCACGGCTTATGGGCTGGGTCACTATTGGAGTTGGGATCATCCAGGGAATAACGTCGATATGCTTCTTTAAAAGAAGCGGAAAGATATGTTATGGTATTGCACTCGGATTTACTTTGTTTTTTATCTTTTCTGTAGCATGCAAGCTGTTATTAGGAAGGATCAGCCTGTTTGCGATTTCAAAGACCGTGTGCTATGTTGCGATCCTCATCATTTTGCTGCTTCCGGGCTCAAGGAGTCTTTTCGGCATCGGCAAAAGTAAAGGGTAGGCTTCCTAGGAAACGTCCGGGAGCTGTTCAGGAAATGGTAAAAGTATTATTTGTCTGTCACGGCAACATCTGCAGGAGCCCGATGGCAGAATTCATAATGAAGGATATGGTGAAGAAGCGGGGGATAGCTGACCACTATGAGATCGCATCTGCTGCTACGAGCACTGAGGAGATCGGGAATCCGGTATATCCGCCGGCAAAAGCCAAGCTTGCCGAGCACGGTATATCCTGTAAAGGTAAAAGGGCCCGCCAGATGACGAAAGAGGACTACCAGTACTACGACTACCTGATCTTCATGGACAAGTGGAATGTGCTGAATGCAAGGCGATTCATCGGGCTGGACAAACTCCACAAAGCGAGCATGCTCCTTGAGCACTGCGGCCGATGCGGCGAGCAGGTGGCTGATCCGTGGTACACAGATGATTTTGATGCCACATGGGATGACGTGACGCAGGGATGCGAGGGGCTGATAAATGAGATCGAAAAGTATGAGTTATAGCAAGTGATATATGATTTGCAGATAAAGAAATAGTAGTATATGAAAGGAAGTATCAAAATGAGTAAGATCAATGATTTTCTGACAGAGACAGGCGTGTTCTTCATGGCGACATGTGACGGCGACCAGCCTAAGCTGAGGCCGCTCGGAGCGCATATTGAGATGGACGGGAAGGTTATCTTCGGAGTAGGCGACTTTAAGGACGTATATCGCGAAATGGTCGCAGATCCTAAGGTTGAGATTGTAGCCTGCAAGCCGGACGGGCACTGGATGAGATACACCGGGACAGCTGTGTTCGAGGATGATTACAAGTATGCGGAGGCTATCCTTGAGATGATCCCGGACCTGAAGAATGTATACAACGACCAGACCGGAAATAAGATGATGTGCTTCCACCTGGAGGACGCGACTGCAGTCGAGATCATGGTCATGGGCCCGGGCGTGGACATGATGGAGTGATCAAAACCTCGTTGGCAGTAATCAGGCGCCGGAATCTTATCCGGCACCGATGATCATAAAGCAGCAAAGGGAGCAGCAGAGTTTTGATAGAGAAGAAAAGACCGGAAGATGGAACTGAATATGATGTGCTCGACTGGGAGGAGATAAGTCGGAAGACTCTGGTCCATAATGAGTGGATCGACTTAAGGCAGTCGGCGTACAGGTTCCCGGACGGAAGCGTGTTTGAGCCGTTCTACAGCTACAGCAGGAGGGACTATGTTGTTATAGTTGCGACTGATGAGGAAGGGCGGTATATCTGCGTGCGGCAGTTCAGGCAGGGGATAAAAGAAGTAACGACCGAATTCCCGGCTGGCGGGATCGAGCGTAAAGACGGAAAAGAATATGCAGGCCGGGCCAGGTTTGATTCTAAAAGCGGCGAAGATGCAGACGATGATCCCGACGCTCCGGGTGCGACTGAAGAGGCGCTGGAAGCGGCGAAGCGTGAGCTCCTTGAAGAGACAGGCTACGAATCAGACGAGTGGGAGCATCTTCTCACAGTTCCGTCGAACGCGACTATTTCAGACAACTACGCATATATCTATTCGGCAAAGAACTGCCGTAAGGTTTCCGGCCAGGAGCTTGACGTGATGGAGTTCCTTAATGTATGCCTCCGTACAGATGATGAGATCGATGAGCTGATCCACGGAGGTGACTTCAAGCAGTCTGTTCACGTAATGGCGTGGCTGCTGGCAAAGAATAAATAGTACAGATCAAAAATGATGATCATCGCTTTAAGGTGATTATCATTTTGAGGAACTATAACAGTGATATAGATATCAATAATGTCAATATCAAATACAGAAAGGGGAATAACAGAGACATGAAAGCTGTAAGATCATCAAAGACGGCGCTCGCCGTAATGCTCATCGTGCTCGCCGCCATGCTCGCCGTGCCGGCTTCTGTTTTCGCTGATGAGATCCCGGAAGCTGACCAGTTCGGGCAGGTGGATATTTATTCCACTTCGAGTGCAGGGGCTGTGTTAAAGGACAGCTACCGCTTTTCGGACAAGTGGTTCACAGTTGACCCTGCTGAGGAGAATACAGGCCTTGCGCTGCTCTCCATGCAGCTCGTTTCAGCTGCTGTGGATAATGATGCCGACGGGCTCGGAGGAGACTTCCTCTGCAAACTGGGTTTTGATGACATAGGATATTACGGGGACCCGGACCTTGCCGTAAAGGACTGCAACTACACATACGGCACGAAGAAGCTGGACGACGGAACGACACTTGTCGCTGTCGCGATACAGAGCTATGCCTTTGACAAGAACGGCAAGATGAAGGGATGGCCGCAGAACTTCGAAGTGAACGGAGATACAGCGGAAGGCGAACACTATGCGCTGAGAAAAGCCGCTGAAGCCGTGCTCCCGGAGATTGCTGCTCTCGCAGGTGAAGGTGACGTCAGGTACTGGATCACCGGACAGAGCAGAGGCGGAGCTATCGCAGGCCTGATCGCGGCAAAGCTCCCTGCCGAGCTTGGAACGAGGAACAAGGGAATCTATGCATATACGTTCGAATCCCCGAACGTCGCACAGCCGAAAGATGAAGCTGAGCGCGAAAGATTCAGGGAAGATTACAGATATATCCATAATTACATCTGCAGCGACGACCTGGTGCCGATCATACCGCCATGGGGCATGGTGAGGTACGGTGTAGACCATGAGCTGGATACAGATGAAGCGAACGCAAGCCTCCAGTCGGAGCTTGACAAGATCGGGAGCAGTGCCGAAATCCCTGAAGATTATGACAGGGAGAAGTACAGGGAGAAGGTAGAGAATATCCTCAAAGCCCTCCTTGGCAGGATCCCTTCCCGTAAAGATTATTCCATGGATCATACCGAGACCATCAGGCTCGCTGACGGGACTGAAAAGGTCGTAACGTACAATTACCAGATACTTCTCGGAAAGCTCCTGGCTAATGTATTCGGAGGGGCGCTGGATGAAGCTGACATTGATAAGGTATCTGACTATCTTACAGAAGCTTTTGCCGTTCTGGAGAAGTATGTAAGAGGCTACCTTGCGGAGTGCAGGATGCTCGACGGAGACCCGGACCCGATGCTTTTCTACTGGGAAGCTGCATGTGAAGTGAAAACTTTCCTTAAGGAGAAAGCAAACGTTGATCTCGGGCTTACCGATGAGGAGCTTTATGCAGTTCTGAAGCTCGCCGCTCCTGTGATCATCAACAAGGATGCAGGCAAGACTGTAGACGACGGGGGCAATGAGGTGGTGTACTATGACCCGAACTCATCTGACGCTATGCCGGTCCTGGCATATTTTACGCCGGTACTGAGCCTTCAATCTATATTGTTCTCGCATCATTTTGACACATTGATCGCTAGACTGCATACACTGGCGCCGGCACCGGCGATGAGCGAACTGGATCTTGAAGTCGAGGCGCCGAAGGTGTCAGATCCGGTGACGAAGATGCCGAGGAAGATCAAAGCCTCTGCCTCTGAGTCCGCGAGCGGAACCTGGCTCACAGTCTCCGCCGAGTGGGACACCGCAGACAAAACACTTAAGGACAAGAATATATACTATCTCAATGTGACATTCACCGCCGCGGGACATTACGTTCCGGATGACCTTAAGATCAGGATAAACGGGGAAGAGCCGATCGCCAGGGAAGTTACGTATAAGGACGGCATGACCGTGCTCGGCGCCGTATGGAAATATACACTCGGAGAACCAAAGAAATACGTTGTGACGTATGACGCCGGTGAACATGGTGAGAGCCCTGATCAAGTCGAGATCGAAGCGGGCACGATCCTTAGATACACAGAGAAGCCTGCAGATCCAGTCGCGGCTGGGTACAGGTTCGTAGAATGGCGCGACCTTGACGACAGGAAATGGGAAGAGGTCGCAGTAACAGCGAATAAGTATTTCAACGCTGTCTGGGTA
>CAZBFD010000142.1:0-4610 GCA_964491055.1 uncultured Eubacterium sp. | reverse complement strand
CCGTATATTTAATTGTACATATATTGTATCATATTGTGACCTTTAGTCAAGCCATGGTAGATATTCTCATATAATAAAAACCCTACAAATTGTAGGGCTTTACTATTTTTCTACTGTATGATGATACATATATAGCGTGTTTTCGAGGACAGGGCCCGAAAACATACTAGCACTTGTAACGCTTATTTACGCTTGCGGTATGCTTTCTTTTCTTTTTTTGCCTTTATTATGTAGTTCAGGATGCCGCCGACGATGGCGACGATCGCGGCGATGATTATTACGCTTTTGGCTGCTTCCTGCGGGATCTTGCTGCTGGAGTTGATGGTATCCTCGTAGAATGTAAGGGTGTAAGCTATCGCGACGGGGTCCCCCATTGAAGTCGTGTCTGCGATCACGTCCATCGGCTCATCGAACTGTGTGATCGGCACTGTGAACGTGGAGTTGCCGCCGTTCTTTGACTCGTTCAGGTACTTCTTCCCGCCGACTATCATATAGTCGTAGTACGAGCTGCTCCAAAGAAGGCGCGCGTAGGCCTTGCCGCCCTTCACGATCAGCCATGTCGGTGAGCTCACGCTGGCCCTGCCGCTTCCGCCTGTCAGGGCTACTTCTATGGAGTAAGTGCCGTCCTTCTTTTTTACGTCCACAGGATCCGGCCCGCCGCTTTCACTTTCGGCGCTCCCCTCGTCTGCAGCCGGTTCTTCGCTTTCTGCTGACTCCTCACCTTCTTCGAGCTCTGCCCTTGTGTCAGTGCCGTTCTCCTGGTCATACAGGTCGATCGCACTCTGGATCCTGTCGTAGTCCGGGACTTTGAAGCTCACGGCATCCTCAGGGAGTGATGACGCATCGATCAAAACCACCCTGTCGTACCATTTCTTCTTTTTCTTGCTGAACGCGGCAAGCGGAAGTTCTTTGTTGAGCGCTTCGACCGGGATCTCAAACGTAGTGCCCAGATCTGTCTCCTCCGCCATGATGTAGTCTTCCAGAGGAGCTTTAGCCGCCTCTTCAGCAGCTCCCGGATACACGCACTTATAGCTGCTGCTCCCTATCAGGATGACCGCTTTCATCTTGTCCTCTTTTACTGTGAGCTCCGTGCTCACTATGTGGAAGAAAGATGAGCTTGAGTCCATCTTGACGTTATACGTCCCGTCCTTTATGTCACTGGCATAGATCGGGACCATGCCATATCTGCTCACCGACTTGGCGCTCGAGACCTCAGAGGACGATGCGACCTGGTCGTAGCCCTCCGCGGCGAACACCGGCATGATGTTCACAAAGATAAGCACGGTCACCGCAAGCAATACCAAAATCTTTTTCCGCATCTTATAACTCCTCTGCTTCGCGAGCATGCTCGACGAATCTCGCCCTGATTCCCGGGTATTCTCCGAGGCCCTTTATCACAGGGATAACTTCATATCCTTCAGCCGCAATGACATTCTTCCATGAGTCCGGCTCATCTCCTGCCATGTCGTTATTGGCGTGGTCGCCCGCAACGATGAGATAAGGTGTGATGTAGACTTTGTAAGGCGCCGGGTATGCGGCCTTCAGCTTCGCCAGCGTATCTTCAAGCGTCGGCGTGGCTTCGACTGTACCTACGAATACGTTGTCGTATCCGAGCTTACGGAAGCTTGCTTCCTGGTCCAGATAGACTTTGTTCGGGTCTTCCTTAGGATCGTAGCCCTTTTCGCCAGGCTTTACCGGAGTACCGTGACCCATGAGGACAAGCGCAGCTTTACCTTCTTTCACCTTAGGGAACTCATCAAGCACGGCATTTGACATGTAATCAATGTCGTTTTCCGTTACGAGCATAGGCTTTCCGACAGTGATGCTGTCAAAGCTGTCTCTGAAGTCCTCTAGGACTTTCCTCATCCTGTCGTTCTCGTAGCCGTCAGTCATGTGCGTCGGCTGCACGAGTACGTCAGTCACGCCGTCAGCCTTCATGTGGAGCATGGCCTCTTCAAGTCTGTCCACGATGAGACCTTCCGTCCTTGCTATTTTCTTTATGATGATATTGCTCGTCCACGCCCTGTAAAAGTCCCTGTCTGGGAACTCATCCCTGAGGTCCTGCTCAAGCGCGCAGATCGTCTTCTCCCTTGTTTCCTTAAAAGATGTACCGAAACTAACTACCATCAAAGCCTTTTTCATAATCTACTTCCTTTCTTATATTTCACCCGGAAATCCTTACCCCGGCCAACAAGATTTTGTTAGAGATTCTTCTTCTTATAAATGAACCACATCGATATCAGCGAGAATATGATGAGGTATATAAACAATATCACGAAGCCGCGCACCCCCGGGTCGCCGCCGTTTGCGATCGCACGGATCATGTAGCTCGCCTGTGACAGCGGAAGGATGTCCACGAACTGGCGGAAGCCTTCCGGCATCTGGTCTGTCGAGAAGAATGTGTTGCAAAGGAACGTCATAGGCATGATGATGTATGACGTGTACCTCGGCATGTCATTGTAGCTCTTCGCAAGGAACGAGAGCGCGAGGCCGATCGTCGAGAACACTGCGCCGTTCAGGAACATGATGAAGATCGAAAGGCCGCTGAAGACGAGGCCCGTCCTTACCGGCGTCGTGAGGATCAGGATGACGATCCCGGCGTAAAGGCCGCGGAGGCTTCCTCCGATCACCTGTCCTGTAATGAACTGCCAGAGCGGAGTCGGTGACATCATGACCTGGTCGAGCGCTTTCTCATATAGGCGCTGCAGGCTCATATTCTGCGCGATCGCACTGAAGGATCCAGTCATCGTCGACATCGCGACGATGCCCGGGATCAGGTAGTTCATGTACGGCTCGCCGTGCGAAGTCGTCTGTATTCCGAATCCGAAAATGATAAGGTACATGAGAGGGCTTATCATCGCGGACATCGTTATCTTGTAAAAATCACGGAGAAATTCTCTCCATTTCTCCCATAGAACTGCTAATATGCCCATGTCTGCCCCCTTATTTCTTCATGAGGACCTTGCCGATCCTCTGAATGAATACATCTTCCAGTGTTGTGTTCCTCATCGCGGCGTTCTCGTGGTCCGTAAGGTAGTCGATCGCAGCCTGCCTGTCTGAGAAAAACGTGCTCTCCATCTTGCCGTCCACGACCTCATCCACAGCGAACTTCCCGAGGTCGTCGATAAGTCCCCGCGGCGTGTCAATATAGGAGAGCTTTCCGCTGTCGATCAAAGCCACTCTGTCGCAGAGCGCTTCGGCTTCTTCCATATAGTGCGTCGTCAGGATGATCGTGATGTTCCTTTTCTGGAGCTCTTTCAGGATGCCCCAGGTCTGGCGCCTCGCAAACGCGTCCATTCCAGCAGTCGGCTCGTCCAGCAGAATAATGTCCGGCTCTGTCAGAAGAGCTCTGCAGATCATGAGCCTTCTCTTCCATCCTCCGGAAAGATTCCTGACCACTCTCTCCCGGTAATCCGTAAGGCCGACGAATTCAAAGAGCTCGTCTGTTTTCTTTCTGATCTCTTTGATAGGCATGTAATACAGCCTGCCCTGATACTCCATGACTTCGTCGCACGTCATATCCAGACGGAGCGAATACTCCTGCGTGATCACGCTTATCTTGTGCTTTATCTTGGACGCCTTCCTCGTAAGCGGGATCCCATCGACAAGCACCTGGCCCGAATTCGGGAGCAGCACTGTGGAGATCATGCTTATCGTGGTCGTCTTTCCGGCGCCGTTCGGGCCGAGCAGACCGAAAAACTCACCCGTATTTATTGTTAAGTTCAGGTGGTCTACAGCGACGAAATCGCCAAATTGTTTAGTTAGATCTTTGATTTCAATCATTGCTATAATCCTTTGTTTCCAACGGTTTCAGCCATATCGCCTAATAGCGATGCCCCGTTTGTTGCCCATAAAAGTGCTCCGAAATGGGCCTGTCCCTTTTCGGAGCACAATAACATTTTACCCTTCGTATCCGTTTAATGCTTCGATCGTTCTGTCTACGTCTTCGTCTGTCAGGGCGTCTGATATGAACATCGCCTCGAACTGTGACGGTGCGATGTAGATGCCTTGCTCAAGCATATAGCGGAAGTATCTTCCGAAAGATTCAGTGTCGCTTGTTACTGCGGTATCGTAGTCGATGACCTGTTCTGGTGTGAAGAACGCGCTCATTATGGAGCCGACTCTGTTCACGCAGGCTTTGTCACCGAACTTTGCCTTGTATGCCGCCTCTAGTTTAGCACCCTTTTCCTCGAGTCTCTTATATATGTCAGGATTCTCTTTAAGAGTACGAAGCGTCGTTAATCCTGCTGTCATCGCGACAGGGTTTCCGGACAAAGTCCCTGCCTGGTAGACGCTTCCTTCCGGCGCGACTTTATCCATGATCTCTTTACGTCCGCCGTAAGCTCCGACCGGCATGCCGCCTCCGATGATCTTTCCCAGAGTAGTGATGTCTGCCTGAATACCGTAAAGCTCCTGGGCTCCGCCCGGAGCCAGCCTGAATCCTGTGATGACTTCATCGAATATGAGAAGAGAGTCATTTTCTTCCGTGATCTTTCTCAGGAATTCCAGGAATCCAGGAAGAGGCGGGACTACGCCCATGTTCGCTGCGACAGGTTCCACGACTACTGCTGCGATTTTTCCTTTATACTCGTCGAACAATTTCCGGACAG
>CAZBFD010000141.1:0-4610 GCA_964491055.1 uncultured Eubacterium sp. | reverse complement strand
GTTCGTGAACAAAGACAATATCCTTGATACGATCGAATGGTTCTCACAGGAGATCGTGACGAATGATTTTCCATCTGACGGACTTGTGCTCAGCTACGATGACATAGCCTATGGTAAGTCGCTCGGGACTACTGCCAAGTATCCGCGGGATTCTCTGGCGTTCAAGTGGGCAGACCAGAAAGAGACTACGATCCTGCGTGAGATAGAATGGAGCGCTTCAAGGACAGGACTGATCAATCCTGTCGCAATATTCGACCCGGTAGAGCTTGAAGGGACTACAGTGTCGCGGGCTTCAGTGCATAATGTAAGTGTGATGAGAGAGCTCAAGCTCGGAATCGGTGACAGGATCAATGTATACAAGGCAAATATGATAATTCCGCAGATATCAGAGGATCTTGACGAGAGCGACAACGTGGAGCTTCCGATAAGGTGCCCTGTCTGCGGATGTGGAACTGTTCTTAAAGATGACGAAGGGGTGCAGACACTGCTTTGCCCAAACAGGGAATGCCCTGCCAAGCAGCTTAAGAGCTTTGCCCTGTTCGTATCACGTGATGCGCTGAATATTGAAGGACTGTCGGAGTCCACGCTTGAAAAGCTGATAGGAATCGGTATCGTGCGTGAGTTCGCCGATCTGTTCAGGCTGGATGCACACAGAGATAAAATCACAACTATGGAAGGATTCGGTGACAAATCCTTTGAGAATCTTGTTGCAGCAGCGCAGAAGGCCCGTCACACTACGCCGGACAGGCTGCTGTACGGGCTCGGAATCCCGGGTATCGGAGCTGCAAACGCGAAGCTTATCGCAAGGGCGTGCAATAACGACTGGGAGAAGATCGTGTCACTTGACAAGGACGGGCTCACAGCTATCGACGGTATAGGCGACGTGATGGCTGATGCATTCGTGAAGTACTTCTCAGACCCGGCAAAAACTGAGATCGTCCAGGATATAATGTCTGTTATCGATCTGGACCAGACAGCAGAAGAACGAGAAGACTTCCTTGCAGGAAAGACTTTTGTCATCACGGGGTCGCTGGATAATTACGAGAACAGAGAGCAGCTTAAGGCTGAGATCGAGCACGCGGGCGGGAAAGTCGCAGGTTCGGTAAGCAGCAAGACTTCATACCTTATCAACAACGATCTTGCGTCAACGTCAGGAAAAAATAAAAAAGCTCATGAGCTGAATATACCGATCATTCCGGAATCTGAGATCGTGAAATGGCTTACGGAGAAGAAGATAAGTGAATAGCTGCAAAAGTCTGGCGTATATTAGTCTGGCTTTAATGAACAGATGATATAGTATTGGTGGATACAGAGATAAAAGGGACCTGCATGGAACGGAAAGTATATGACATCTGCATAATCGGAGGGGGCGCTTCAGGGCTTGCCTGTGCTGCGGAAGCAGCGAGGCTTGTGCCGGGTATCTCAATATTTATCGTTGAGAAGAACGATATCCTCGGACGTAAGATATTGTCCACGGGTAACGGCAGATGTAATCTTTCCAATATGAAATGCCCGAGGCATGAAGAGATCCTCAGGTTCTTTGACAGTATCGGCGTGATAACGAGAACTGATGAAGAGGGGCGTATTTATCCGTATTCTGAAGATGCAAAAGACGTGGCTGATGCTCTTACCGAAGCAGCCTGCTCGGGGGCGGATGTTATGACTGGCGCTGTGTGCACGGCATGCTCGTTTGATGAAAACGAGCAGCTGTATGAGACTCAGGTCACTGCGGAGCACAGGGAGTTTTCCATACTGTCCAGAAGGGTACTTCTGTCAACTGGAGGGAAAGCTGCTCCAAAGCTGGGCACTACTGGAGACGGCTACAGGATCGCAAGGAAGTTCTACCATACAGTGACAAAGCTTGCACCTGCACTTACCGCAGTCGAGACGCATGAAGATCTTTCCGGGCTCGCCGGAGTCCGTGCAAAGGTAAGACTTTCGCTCATCACGCACGGCGCTTCTGTGTTTGAAGAGAACGGCGAGATACAGTTTACAGACTATGGTATCTCAGGTATCTGCGTGTTCAATATGTCAAGGTTCATGGAAATACCGGAAGGAAGGACTTTGATCAACGGCTTTGATGATTATGCCGCGGAGATAGATTTCCTTCCTGATACCGGTAATTCCGCGGAATTAGTCAAGTCACGGAAGGAAGACGGTGTGGTGAAAGATCTCCGGTCGATCGTAAAGCAGCCGGTCGCGGAAATGATCCTGGAGAAGACAGGAGGAGATCCGGAGATGACGGCCTGGCTCCTTAAGCATTTCATGGTGCATCCATCTGGACTCCGGGGCTGGGATCATGCCGAGATAACAAGGGGCGGCATACCGCTTAACGAGATAAAGATGGACAGGATGGAGTCGAAATACTATCCGGGGCTGTTTTTTGCAGGTGAGATAATCGATTTTGACGGGCCGTGCGGCGGATTTAATCTGGAGAACGCATGGGAAACGGGACTCAGAGCTGCCCATGCGGTAGCAGAAGATATTGGGAATGAACAGCATGAGCAATAAAATGCTCGACAGGCTGATGAGAATATAATATACATGGAGGAACAGAAATGGGAAAGCAGTTACTTGACTCAAAGGAGATAAAGAGCAATGCCAAGCTCAGGAAGCTCATCAAGGAATTCATGGAAAGTGACGAGGAGGTTCCTGAGAAGGTGCTCGATCACCTGAAAGCGATGAAGGGCAGGACAAGGATACTTGCTCCTGTAGATATCTCTGACAAGGATCTGAAGAAATTTAACAGTTCCGATGATGAAGAGTATACATTCGATGTAGATATAAAGCTTATAGAAGACGAGGAGCATAACACATGGATCCCGCTGTTCACAAGCGAGCAGGATGCTAATGCTGCAAATGGAGAGGACGAGGATGAAGAGGATCAGTATAAGACACTGCTTCCGTTCTATCTTGAGGATGTAATGAGCCAGATCGAGGACTCAGACGAGATCGACGGAGCGGTAATCGATCCGTGGACTAATGGATTCCCGCTGCCGAAGGAAGTAGTCGACGAAGTGTTCGGCGATGGAGAAGACGGCGATGATGAAGAGGGAACAGCCGCGATCAATCTTGTACATGGAAATATCCAGGACATGGATACTGACTGCATAGTAAACTCAGCGAACAACATGCTGTCACCAGGAGCCGGCGGAGTGGATAAGGACATTCATGACGCGGCAGGAGAAGGACTTGCCGCAGAATGCAGGACGCTCCACGGATGCAAAACAGGGGAAGCCAAGATAACCGACGCATATGATCTAAAATGTAATTATGTAATACATACAGTCGGACCGATCTATTCAAATAAGGCAGACGACGATGCGGATCTTGCCGACTGCTATGATAACTGCCTTTACATGGCCCGGGAGCATGGCCTTCATTCGATCTCATTCCCATGCATCTCAACAGGTTACTTCCACTATCCTAAGGACGAGGCCTGCGACATTGCAGTACAGACGGTACTTGAATGGCTCACTGAGAACGATGACTACGAGATGAACATAACCTTCTGCTGCAAAGACGACGAGAACTATGATATCTACCAGAATTACCTGGATGACGAGCTCGGAGACGAAGATGAGGACGAATAATTACTGCTATAAATGATTTGTATTTACAGGATTGGTTTTGATGGAGATTGATGTGAGGACTAGACGATCGATCAGGGCCGCGGCAGTCGTGCTATGTGCGGTGATGATGCTTGAATGTGCATCGGCTGGTTTCGTATGGGCTGATACGGAAGATGATGCTATCCCTGAATCTAAAGTGGCTGCAGCTGAAGATGCTGGTATGGCGGATGATCGCAGTGTTGAAAAAGAGGCCGATGCTGCGGCAGATAATGGGGGCCCAGAAGGTGAAGCGGACTTTTCTCTTCAGGAGGAACCAGCTGAGGAGCCCGAACCGCTTAACGGCTGGGTGGATACTGAAGAAGGGCGTATGTATTACGTCGATGATGTGGCATTGACAGGAATGCAGAAGATAGACGGGAATACATATTACTTCAACGAGAGCGGCATCATGCAGACCGGGATGCTGGAGATCAGCGGTAAGCGCTATTACTTCAATGAAGAAGGCGTGATGCAGACCGGGATGATCCAGGTCGGAGATGACTGGTACTACTTCAGCAAGAAGGGCGTGATGCAGACCGGCTGGAAGACGATCAAAAAGAAAAAATACTATTTTGACCCTGAAACGGGGATCCGGCAGTGCGGCAGGGAAACTATCGACGGAAACGTTTATTATTTCGGCAAAGACGGTGTCATGGCCACTGGGTGGCTCAAGATCAAAGGAAAGAAATACTACCATGATCCTAAGACTGGCGTGCGTATATTCAAGTCAAAGAAGATAGGGAAGTACTATTATTACTTTAAGCCGAAGAGCGGCATTATGAAGACCGGGTGGCTCAAGCTTAAGGGAAAGAGTTACTACTATGACAGTAAAGGCCGTAAGCGCTTCGGTGTGATCAAGGTAAAGGGAAAGACATACTATCTCAATCTCAAGACCGGCGCGAAGATGTCCAAGGGAAGCTATTATCTGTACAAGCCGGTCTGGAACAAGTCGAGCAGGACCAAGTACCTGATATACGTAGATAAGAAAAAACGCTATGT
>CAZBFD010000140.1:0-4629 GCA_964491055.1 uncultured Eubacterium sp. | reverse complement strand
CTGAGGAGCTCAGAGCAAAGGCTGAGAAGAAATTCATGCAGGCCGCTGCTCATCATACGATCTCCAAGCAGGCTGCCAGCCACAAGGTGTCACAGGTAACAAAGAAACTCAACGCTGCTAAGGCAGCAAAATAAGCTCACCCGTCCCCACACACGTGCATACGCTTAATGCACCAGATCGAAAGAGCGAAAAACCACGGAAGTGTCTCCCGTGGTTTTTTATTGCATTCATATGTTGTCAACTCTATTCGTCATCTCTGAATGTATAGAGCAGATCCTCTCCCTTTTCCTGAAGCTCTTTCTGGCACTTGACCGCTGTCTCGAGAGCGAGGGTTATCATATCATTCTCACCGTTCTCGCGCTCCTCAAGTGACGATCTCTCTCCTGTCACGAAGTGGTCTGTTATCGTAAGAACAGCCAGGGCATTCTTCCTATGGTATGCCGCGTTCATATACAGCGCAGCTGTCTCCATTTCCACAGCCAGTACATTCAGGCTGGCCCATCTGTGCCACCACTCGTCTCCCAATTCATAGAAAAGATCGCCGGATACTATGTTGCCTGCCGTGAATCCTATACCGGTCTCACTGCTTGATTCCTGCATCTTAAGAAGGATGTCATAGCTGCATGAAGGCGAGTACTGCCCCGGTACCTTGAACACATGCTGATAGTTTGAATCAGTTGAAGCCGCAAGCCCTACCACGAGGTCTCCGATCTTTATCTCTTTGTGGAACGACCCGGCGGTCCCTATTCTTATGATATTCTCCACATTGAACTCATTATAAAGCTCCCATGAGTAGATCCCCATGGACGGCATCCCCATGCCGCTACCCTGTATCGACACAGGAACGCCTTTATAATAGCCGGTGAACCCGTACATGTTCCTTATCGAGCTGTACTGTACAGCTTCATTCAGATAATTATCCGCAATGAACTTCGCCCTCAGCGGATCGCCCGGCATCAGCACCGTCCTCGCTACCGGCGCCCTGTTATCTATCGCAATATGAATAGACATATTCTATGATCCTCCTTTATCACTACCATCAAAACCTTGTTCGCTTCTATTATATATGTCCTGCGACTTTTTTTCCAGTATGCATCACCACTCTAGTTCCATTACTGATGTGCGGACAGGGTTTTGATCGATGCTGACGATCATGCCGTCTTTCAGGCGGATCACGCAGTCTGCCATGGCGGCGAGGGCTTCGTTGTGTGTGACCATGATGACGGTCGTGTCGTACTTCCGGTTGACGTCGTCGATAAGCTGGAGGATGTCCTTGGATGTGTGGTAGTCGAGGGCGCCCGTCGGCTCATCGCAGAGGAGGAGGTCAGGGTTTTTCACGACTGCGCGCCCGATCGCGGTGCGCTGCTGCTGGCCTCCGGAAAGCTGCGAAGGGACTTTGTCCTGGTGCTGCGCCATTCCGAGCACGGCGAGCATCTCGTCCACGTCGAGCGGGGCTTTGCTGAGATACGCGCCGACCTCGATGTTCTCACGGACGGTCAGATTGCTGATCAGATTGTACGACTGGAATACATAGCCAAGGTGGCGGCGCCTGTAATCAGTAAGCTTCTTCTCTCCGAAGTGCTCCAGCTCGTCGCCGTCGATCGTGAGCACGCCCGAGTCTGCTTCCTCAATCCCGCCGATGATATTGAGCAGCGTCGACTTGCCCGAACCCGACGGTCCGAGCACGACGACGAACGACCCCTTCTCTACCCCGAAGCTCACGCCTCTCAGTGCGTACGTCTTATTGTCCTCTTCACCGAACGATTTTTTGATGTCTTTAAGTTCCAGATACATTTCCAACTCCTGTAATTCACACCGGCCAAGGCTGCTCCGCCCGGCACACCTCACCGGATCATTCCATTCCCTTCAGCACTTCTCCCATCGGCACCTTCCTGATCCGCCTCATCTGGAACACGTGGATGAGCATGTAGCTCGCCATGCCGATGAGCACGATCTTCACATACACGATCGGCGCGATGTAATACGTCAGCCACCCCGTGAAGAAGTCCATGATGATGACGAACACCCACGCGAACACAAAGTACGCGATCGGGAGGCACGCGATCAGCGACACGAACACAACAAGCGTCGTGGTGTGGTTATATATCGACGATATCTCGGCGTCACTGTACCCGAGGATCTTCACCATGGCGATGCTCCTCGCGTTCTTCTCGATCAAAACCCTCGAGAGCAGGTATATCACTATCACGAATATCACGACCCCGAAGATCGAGAAAAGCTCAAAGATCCCGCCCATTGAGCTGTCCAGCTGCTTGGATATCGTCGCGTAGTCCTCTTTGGTTATTACAGTCGCAATCTTGCTCTCAGGGATCTCATCGAGCTTGGTGTCCGACAGGTAACCTGCATACTCGCCTCTGTCCCTGTCGAATACGCGGTTGAACTCCGAAAACCGCATGAATATGCAGAGCTGCGCCTCGTAATCATATATCGACGCGACTTTGAACGTATGCCTCTCTTTCTTGAATTCTTCCTTGACCCTGAACTTGCTGCCGACTTTCAGCCTGTATTTCTTGGCGTAGGCAGAGGACACCACGACCTCGTTTTCACCGTCAGGTATGTCAAGATCCGTCAGATATACAGAATCCTGCCTTATGCCGTAGACTGTGATATCTTCCTTTCGCTTGTCATCGTTCTTGACTGAGGTCAGCTGGTACTTCTCCGGCGGCTTCGGCTGTGTGCCGGTTGTTTCCCCTGCCCCGCTTTTCTGGCTGCCTGCAGGGCCTGCATTCTCCGTCCCGCCTTCCTGACTTCCTGCGTCGCCTGTCGATCCTGACGTTCCTGTTGTGATCTCGTATGGCTCCTTCAGCACGTACTGATACTCTGCCATTGCCGAGTCCATGATGAGCTCCTCGTAGTGTTCGAGCAGCGGATACATCCCGATGCAGAAGATCATTATTATCACGCTGAACAGGATCCCCACGAACATGACGATATAGGACGGCAGGTTCTGAAGGAGCACCCTTGTGCGGAACCTTGTGATGAAGCTTCCTGCTCTAAGCCGTATGGCGTGCGACCTTTCACTGCTCCTCAGATCTCCCCTCAGGAACTTGAGCGGCGCGAGCATGAGCTCCTTCGCGATCACGAGCACGACCACTATGAAGATTATCACAAGAGGAATGAACGTCGTCTCAAAGAATGCTTCCATGCTCCATACTGTCTTATACGGGAGCAGTGAGTAGCTCTGAAGATACATATCAGCGCAAAGCTTTTTCATGAAAGTATAGCCCATCACATTTCCCGCGACCGCCGCGAGCAGCGTGAGCATGAGCGGAAGCGTGACATAATGCCTGAGCATCTCGCCTCTGGTGTACCCCGATGCTCTGAGTGTTCCTATCGCCTTCGCCTCTTTCTCTATCGTGCTCTTCACCGTGATACCGAACACAAAAGCCATGATCACTATGACGATATATAGCAGCGTCACTATCATAACGCGGTCTTTCCCAAGGTCGTCTCCCGTGAACTTTATCGCCTGGTTCCCCGACCTCGGCACCAGGTCCTCGATCCCGTTCCTCGCCTTGAACACCGAATCCATCAGGCTCGAATCCCCGCTGTATCCGCCTTCCTTGTCCTTGATCGCGGCGATCTCCGCGTCGATATCCTTTGTCCAGGCCGAGAACATGTCCCCGGCATCCGGATCCAGCATCAGCTCATCGATCGCGGCGTCAACAAGCGCATCCGAGACATCCTCCTCCAGGTCGTGGCGCTTTTGCTTGTCCAGGCTCTGGTCGTTATTTCTCCAGGCATAGCAGTAATGCAGGCCGCTGTTCCTCATCCGATCAAAACCTTCACGCGTAACTACCGCCACGGTGAAGTCCGTGGCGTCGAACATCGTGTCCGCGTTATTCTTGAAAAGCGCGCTGAAATCAGAAAGCGCGACAGCACCGGTGATGGTGTATTCCTGTCCCGCCGCAGTTATCGTATCGCCGACCTTGAGCCCGTTATTACTCATATACAGCCTGTCGACCGCGATCTCATCAGGAGCTTCCGGCCCCCGACCTTCCCAGTAATCAGCAAGATTCACCTCATCACGTTCCACATATATCCTCGCGGTCTCAGTCCCGGTAGCAGGCTCAGACTTCTGCGTTTTATCCCCGGAATCTGGATTCCCGTAGCTTACAGCGTTGTCTGCCTCATCACTTCCTGTTCTGGAACTCCCAAAGGTTATCGCCTCTTCCTTATAGAACAGCGGGTACACTTCCACCCCGGTCCTCCTGACCTTCTCAAGCATCTCCGGCGTCGCTTCATTTTCCAGCACGAAGTGCCCGTCCTCGACTTTGAACTCATCAAAGCTGGAATCATACCTCGCCTTCAGGCTCTCATCCCCGACAATGAACCCCGACGTGAACCCGATCATGACAGTAAGGAACAGAGAAAGCGCGATATATTTACCTATATCGTGCTTAAGCTCCCTCGGTATTCTTTTTGTCATCGGGTCACGCACCGCAAGCCTCCATATAGTTAGTCTTAACTAACTATATTATAGCTTATCGTATTCTCTTATTCAAGCATATACAAACACAAACTATGATTTGTATGAATGACGACGTCTAGACAAATGGTGATTTGGTAAGCTGTTGTTTTTACAGCATACCACATTACACATTGACG
>CAZBFD010000139.1:0-4700 GCA_964491055.1 uncultured Eubacterium sp. | reverse complement strand
ATCCGCACAACCTCGGAATGGTCGGAATGCACGGTACACTTGCGTCGAATCAGGCGATAAACAATGCTGACCTCATCATCGCTCTTGGCGCGAGGTTCAGCGACCGTGTCGCCCAGGACACCAAGAAATGGGGCAAAAAGGCCAAGATCGTCCAGATCGATATCGATATATCAGAGATCAACAAGAATGTCATGGTCGACCTGAGCTGCGTCGGCGATGTGAAAGACTTCATTCAGAAAGTGCTTCCTGAAGTCGATGAGAAGAAGCGTGACGAATGGATGAGCCAGTGCAGAGAGTGGAAGAAAGGCGAGAAGATCGTCAAAGCAAAGCCGGACAATCTTCATCCTGGCGAGATCCTGCGTGCAGTATGTGATGCAGTGCCTGACGACACGATCTATGTTACTGATGTAGGACAGCACCAGATGTGGTCAGCGCAGTTCATCGAGCATAAACTGCCGCGCCACTTCCTTACAAGCGGCGGACTTGGTACCATGGGATTCGGATACGGCGCTTCGATCGGTGCGCAGATGGCTTTCCCTGACACACAGATCGTACACATCACAGGCGACGGATCATTCCATATGAACATGACAGAAGCCTGCACTGCGGTCAAGAACAACCTTCCGATAATCACGATCATCATGGATAACCAGGTGCTCGGAATGGTATATCAGTGGCAGAACCTGCTGTATGAAGGAAGGTTCTCCAACACGATCCTCGAGCGTAAGACAGATTATGTCAAGGTGATCGAGGGCTTTGGTGGAAAGGGCTACAGGGCGACGAACCTTGAAGAGCTCAAGGATGCTGTAAGCAAAGCCCTGAAGGACAGATGCCCGGTATGGATCGACTGCATGATCGACAGAGAGGAGCGGGTGCTCCCGTTCATTCCGCCGATGAAGACCGTAGACGACGCTATCATTGATTAGGAAGGAGGACGCGAGGTATGTATAAACCATTAAAGAAAAAGATAGTCAGCGTTCTCGTAAAGAATGAGGCGAACGTACTAACAAGAGTGGTAATGATGTTCGGACGCCGCGGATTCAACATTGACTCACTTACAGTGTCCGCGACAAACGATCCGAAGATCTCAAGGATCACGATCGCGTTCAGCGCGACAGAGCAGTCCATGCAGCAGATCATCACACAGACGCAGAAGCTCGAGGTAGTTGAGAGCGTGTACCTGCTCGACAGGGAGAACGGCATGTACAGAGAGCTTCTCCTGATGAAGCTCAACGCGACAAAGGATGACCGCACACACATCATGGAGATCTGCAACGTGTTCCACGCGAAGATCGAAGACCTCTCGAGGGACAGCATGATCATAAGTGTTACAGGAACGCCTGAGAAGATCGACGGATTCCTCGACATCATGAGCTGCTACGATATCGTTGAAGTCTGCAGGACCGGTATCGCCGGTATCGAGACGCCGAAAGCAAGAGTAGAGCGGTAAATGTCTGAAAAAGTTGTCAGAAAGAACCGTCCCCATTGACAACTTTATGTGTGGTTTTGGTGAATAATCACTCAAATCATTGCGGCGGGGCAGGATTTAGTTTATTATGTTAACAGTGCGCTTGGCACTATGGATTTGTTACTAATTATTAAAAGTTTTTATATCAAAAGGAGAAATAACAGATGATTAACAAGTATTATGATCAGGATTGTGACCTCCATATGCTGGACGGCAAGACTATTGCCATCATCGGATTCGGAAGCCAGGGACATGCTCACGCTATGAACCTTACAGAGAGCGGAGCACATGTAGTAGTAGGTCTGAGACCAGGATCACAGCATGAGAAGAAGGCTAAGGACTTTGGTCTTGAAGTAATGGACATCGACGACGCAGCAGAAGCCGGCGACATCGTAATGATGCTTGCTCCGGACGAGCTCCAGTCCAAGATCTACAGAGAGCACGTTGCAATGCACATGCATGAAGGAAACGCACTTGCTTTTGCTCATGGATTCAACATTCACTTCCAGCAGATCATTGCACCAGAGGGAGTAGACGTCATCATGATCGCTCCTAAGGGACCTGGTCATATCGTAAGAGAGCAGTATACACAGGGTTCAGGAGTTCCTTGCCTGATCGCTGTTGAGCAGAACCCGAGCGGTAAGGCTAAAGAGCTTGCTCTTGCATATGCAGCTGGTATCGGCGCCGGAAGATCCGGTATCCTGGAGACAACATTCAGAGAAGAGACAGAGACAGACCTCTTCGGTGAGCAGGCAGTCCTCTGCGGCGGCGTATGCGAGCTGATGAAGGCTGGCTGGGAGACACTGGTAGATGCTGGATATGCTCCAGAGATGGCATACTTCGAGTGCATCCACGAGATGAAGATGATCATCGACCTTATCTATGCAAAGGGATTCGGCATGATGAGATACTCCATCTCCAATACAGCTGAGTACGGCGACTACGTATCAGGACCTAAGGTAATCACCAAGGAGTCAAGAGAAGGAATGAAGCAGATCCTTGCTGACATCCAGAGCGGTAAGTTCGCATCCACATTCATCCAGGAGATGAACGCAGGTGGAAAGGCTAACTTCCTCACAATGAGAAAAGTCCAGGCTGAGCATCCAGTAAACGCAGTAGGAGCAGACCTCCGCAAGATGATGAGCTGGCTGGACGACGGAAAATAGAGATATTTTCGCGCATAATATTACACGGTGAATTAGAGCTGCGCGGGGCAATGCCTTACGCAGCTTTTTCACAGAACATTGATCCGGGGAAAATGCCCGGATAGTGTATCTATAATTAAAGAGGTAATAATAATGGCTAGAAGAAGTGATAATGTAACTAAGGGTGTGGAAAGGGCGCCGATGAGGAGTCTGTTCTATGCCATGGGATATACGAAGGAAGAGCTGGAAAGGCCTTTGATCGGTGTCGTTTCTGCGCATAGTGAGATAATCCCGGGCCATATGCATCTTGATAAGATTGCTGAGGCTGTAAAGGCCGGCGTAAGGATGGCGGGCGGGACCCCGATCATGGTCCCTGCGATCGGCGTATGCGACGGTATCGCGATGGGACACGTCGGAATGAAGTATTCTCTTCCGTCACGTGAGCTCATAGCTGACAGTGTTGAGACGCTTGCTGAGGCTCATCAGTTTGACGGCCTCGTGCTCATCCCTAACTGTGATAAGATCGTGCCTGGCATGCTCATGGGAGCCTGCAGGCTGGATATACCGACAGTCGTCTGCTCAGGCGGACCGATGATGTCAGGACTTGTCGGTGGAGTAGAGACATCTCTGTCAAAAATGTTTGAAGCCGTTGGTGCCCGTAAGGCGGGTATCATCGACGATGAGGGACTGCTTGAGTTTGAACAGAATGTCTGCCCGGGCTGTGGATCTTGCTCGGGAATGTATACTGCTAACAGCATGAACTGCCTTTGTGAGGCAGTTGGTATCGCGCTTCCTGGAAACGGGACTATCCCTGCTGTACACAGCAGAAGGATCATGCTTGCAAAGCACGCCGGAATGGCGATCATGAACATGGTAGAGAAGGGCATCACATGCAGGCAGATCGTGAACGAGAAATCGCTCAGGAACGCTCTTGCATGCGACATGGCTCTCGGATGCTCGACAAACACAGTTCTCCATCTCCTTGCAATTGCAAAGGAAGCGGGAGTTGAAGTAACACTTGATACTTTCAACGAGATCTCGGAGAAGACCCCGAATCTGTGCCATCTTGCGCCTGCAGGCCCTACTCATATGCATGACCTGGACAACGCAGGCGGAGTGCAGGCTGTTCTGGCAGAACTTAACAAGATAGGTGTTATTGACACCTCTCTCATGACGGTCACTGGAAGGACGGTCGGTGAGAATATCGAGGGCGTTAAGCGCAGGACTGACGAGATCAAGCCTGTGGAAGAGCCTTTCAGCAAGACCGGCGGACTCGCGATCCTCTGGGGGAACATCGCAAAGGACGGCTGCGTCGTCAAGAGAAGCGCTGTCGCTCCTGAGATGCTGGTCCACACTGGTCCTGCACGTGTATATGATTCGGAAGATGACGCGATCAAAGACATTTATGCAGGAAAGATCGTTGACGGCGATGTTGTCGTGATCAGGTACGAAGGCCCTAAGGGCGGCCCTGGAATGAGAGAGATGCTGAATCCTACAAGTGCTCTTGCAGGGATGAAGCTTGACAAGACAGTAGCTCTCATCACAGACGGACGCTTCAGCGGTGCGTCAAGAGGAGCTTCGATCGGTCATGTATGTCCTGAGGCAGCCATGGGCGGCGAGATCGGGCTCATCGAAGAGGGCGATATCATCGATATCAATATCCCTGAGCATTCTATCAACGTTAAGCTTACTGACGCGGAGCTCGAAGAGCGCAGGAAGAACTATGTTCCTCACGAGCCGAACGTCAAGTCAGGATGGCTGTACAGATACTCCAAGATGGTTGCGCCATCAGCTCAGGGCGCAGTCATGCAGGACGACTAAATGCAATAGAATAGCTATCTGACACTATCCGAGGGTTTCCGCAGTGCAGGTACTTAGTGAACGCGAGCCGTAAGGCGATGCGCGAGCTTAGTACCTCTACACGAGGACCAGGCGCGAGCGGCCCGAGCGATAGTGCCGGGATAGCTATATACATGTGGAGGCATATTTATGACAGTGAACTTAAAGGGACGGAGCTTCCTTACTCTTATGGACTTTACGCCGGAAGAGATAAGGTATCTTATCGATCTCTCGCATGAGCTCAAGGC
>CAZBFD010000138.1:0-4820 GCA_964491055.1 uncultured Eubacterium sp. | reverse complement strand
CTATTTGCCGGGCCTGCTTCCGGGTGCGCCGGACGGGTTTTGATAATAAAGGCCCCGGCCGAAAAAGAGCCCCAGGATAAGCGCGACCGTCGGGATGAAATAACCTGCGTATGCCGCGGGGCCGGTCTGTGACACAAGGATATTGTAGATCCCGTGGAATGTCATGGCGACTGAGAGCAGGCCGGCTGTTCCGGCGACCCTGAGCCAGTCACGGTCCCAAAGATATATAAGGCCCAGTGCTATCAGAAAGCCGCATACTACATGCATCGCGCCGGTCCCGAAGCCTCGCACGATGAGGTGGAGTATATTGGCAGCGCCGTTATTCGTCAGGTAGCATGCGTTCTCAAACGTCGCGAATCCGACAGATGTCATCAGGATCTCGCTTGCTATCTCGTCTTTCCTTGGCTCAAAGACAATAAGATAGAACAGTATCGGGAGGAACTTCATGATCTCCTCTACCATAGGCGCTATCTCGATCGAGGCGGACAGCGGGCTCATGCCCATATCGGAAGCTATGAAAGTACTGATATATGACGAAAGCAGGCAGACTGTCATGCCGCATAGGATAAACGACACCATTCTTCTTCCCCTGTCCCGCATACAGAGTATCGAGATGACAAGCGGCGCCGCAAGGCATACATATATGTTTTCAATAAAGCTCATACATGTACCGCCTTTCTGAGCGCAGGGATAAACAACAGGAATGTGGCCGAGAGCAGCGCGTCTATCCAGAAATAAGGATTCGCAAGGGTATCTCCCGTGAAGAAGCACGATGCTGTCCAGAGCGAATATTCAGCTGCGCAGAACAAAAGCGTGACCGTGTACAGGGCTTTATGCCCGTTCTGGAATATGCCCTCGTCACGTAAAGACAGAAATCCGGAAAGGGCATGCCAGATTATTCCGGTCATCATGACAGCGGCTATGATATTGCTCAGGTATCTGCCATACTGCATGAAGAATATGCACATAGCTGCAGTGAATACCGGAACGCACCAGCACACCGGACGGATCGTCCGTGCGATCCTTACTACGCCTGCGTCAGGCTTAAGAGGGAATGCGTCCGGCCCGCTGCTGTCCTCTCGTATATAAATTATCAGAAGCATGAGGAAAAGATACGAAGAATACCAGCAGATGTCTGATATGTAGCTGTACTGCGGTGTGTGATGGTAGAAAAGAAGGAACAGGAACCAGTATATGAGTCCCAGGAAGAACACACCCGAAAAAAGGCCGAGCATGCTCCATGCACGGATCTTGAACCGGGCTGCATTATACATCGACACAATGGTGCAGGTCCCTGTCGTTATAAGCTGGAATATGTTATCGATGGTCTCGATCATTGATCGTCCTTCTTGCTGTCGTCTTCACGCATCTTCCTGAGGAGCAGGCAGAACATGGTCACTGCCGCGCCAAGAAAAAATGCAATTGCGATGATCAAAATGTAATCTGCCATTTCGTGTTCCCTTCCATTGAAAAAGCGGGCGAAGGGAATCGAACCCTCGATTCCAGCTTGGGAAGCTGGTGTTTTACCATTAAACTACGCCCGCGTGTTCTGTGATATTTTATTGTCTCTTGCCTCGCTTTTCTATTATAACCACTGAACCGCGTGTTGGCAAGTGCACCCGGCTGCCAAATGAAGTTTTTTTCACGTGGCAGCCGGCCTGTATTTCTGGTTTTTGATCGGTCTAGTAACCCATCGCCTGCATGATCTTCGCCGGAAGCATGCGGCACTTCTCTTCTGAGATCGATGCGATGGAGACACGGAGGCCTTTTGCGAGCGGTACAAGGAATATGCCTTCGCCCTCGAGCCTGCGGCTGACTTCTTTGGAGTTCACGCACGGGATCGTGGTGAAGAATCCGTTATCGAACGGCAGGACTTCAAGCCCGGCTTTCGCCGCTTCTTCCTCGAACGCCTTGCCGCGCCTGATGAGGAGATTCCTGATCTCTTCACGCTCGCGCCTTACTTCGGCGAGCAGCTCGTCGTCTGAGAATATCTTCTCCATCACGACCTGGCCTGCCTTCGGGCTGTTGGACCATGTCGCCCTGCAGGTGAATTCGCAGACTTTCACGAACTCATCGGCGATCTCGGCGTTCGGCGCGAGGCATACCATTGCGCCGCACCTCATGCCGTATCCTGTCATCGTCTTGGAAGCGCTCCATCCGAGCACTGGGAGCACATTCTCAGGGAATGTCTCGAGGATCGGAAGGAATGACCTGTACTTGGTCTCGTCGCCGGCAAAATCTATATACGCGATATCTACGAACAGCGTGACTCTCTTATCCTTCGGGACGTCCGACAGGACGTCTCTCACGCTGTACCAGTCTTCATCCGTCAGGGCATATCCCGTAGGGTTATGAGCCGGTGTGTTCAGGATAATGAGCAGTGACTCCTGCTCGCCGAGCAAAAACTCGACTTTGCGCCTGAAGTTGTTTATGTTGAACTTACGCTCCTCGTTGAAGAGCTGAAAAGTCTCGACCGTCCGCCTTGCGTCGGCCGCGATCGAATTATACGGAGACCAGTGCCAGTCGCTCGTTAGGATGCTGTCGCCTGCCTGGCTGTAGTTAACTACAACATTATGGAGCGATCCGGTGCCGCCCGGAGTCGCTACAGCCCTGAGCTCGCCCTTCGGCTCGTAATCCCTGAATATCGCGCGCTTGACCGCCTTGCAGAATCCCGGCGTGCCGCCGATAGGCGCATACTGCGCAAACTCATTAGGCGCCAGGCTCTTATATGTGGCAGCTACTGCTGAGAGCACCATAAGCTTCCCTTCGTCATCAAGGAGCATTCCGATAGTTGCGTTGATGACGTTGTCCACGCCGCGCTCCTGGATCATCTGGTTCGCTCTCTTGTTTATGCCAAAGATCACATCCTCATCAGGTATGATCCTTCCGTTCTGTTCTGCCATTATATATTTACTCATATTCATTCCTCTCCCGGCACCGCCAGACGACCATCTCATCCGGCATTCTGTATATTATGCAAATTTATGAAATATTATACTCTTTTTCACAATTGATTACAAGACCTAAAGTTGTCAGTGGGGACGGTTCTTTCTGACAACTCTTGTGTTTTCGGGGACTGTCCCCATAAACACCTTTATAACACTTTCACTCTAACAAAGTTTATATTCTTACCCTGCTCTGAGAATTTGTCCTCATATTCGCTCGTGACAGAAAGGTCCTCCAGCGTTGTAAGCTGCTCGTCAACTCCATCCTCAAAGCCGCAGTCCGTCAGCTCTGTGAGATCTATCCTTGAAGCAGTCTCATGTATCTCATCATGAAGGTCATGTGTCACTGCGACGATCCTGATCCCGCTCTGTTCCATCAGCTCATTCATTGAATAATCAAACAGCTCATCATTGTCAGTCCTGAATTCTATAAAGCCGCCGGACTTCACTGCCCTGATATAGCTGTCCAGCCGCTTTCCTGCAGTGAGCCTTCTTTTCTCGTGCTTGAACTTCGGCCATGGATCACTGAAATTAAGGTATATCCCGTCCAGTTCTCCGTCACAGAAAAACTCATCCATCATATCAATGTAATCGGTGACGAACAGGACATTCCTAAGGCCGCTCTCATCAGCTTTCTGCATCGCATGATAGACCACGCTCTGGTTTCCTTCGAATGCTATATATCTCCTGTCCGGGTGTTTAAGCGCCATATCGCGGATGAATTTTCCCTTTCCGCATCCGATCTCCGCAAAAAGCGGGGCTCTCTCCGGAGCCTCGTCGCCGTCATTTCCTGCCGTATCACCATCAGTATCCGTCCTGTCCGCGTCACTTTCACCGAACAGCTCACGCCATCCGCCTTTGACCGCAGCAGGGTCTTCCGCCACAAGATCCGACAGATATTCCATTTTCTCCTCTAGATTCTTTATCTTACGCTGTCTCATCTCACATCAAAATCTGGTTTGTATGCTCCGAAAAGGGACTGTCCCTTTTCGGAGCATGTTTCGCAGTTCTATAGTATGCCGCGGAAGTATATGATCGCGGCGAGAAACGCGAATATCAGCACCAGGGCTATATAGTCTGCCGGGCCGAGCTTCATCTTATGCATGCGTGTTCTCCCGATCCCGCCGCGGTAGCATCTTGCCTCCATCGCGAACGACAAGTCCTGCGCGATCCTGAACGCGCTTATAAACAGCGGCAGCAGCACCGGCACCAGGGCTTTTGCTCTTCTGATGAAGTTTCCGCTCTCGAAATCGGCGCCGCGCGCCTGCTGGGCTTTCATGATTTTGTCCGTCTCCTCGAGCAGTGTCGGTATGAACCTGAGCGCGATAGACATCGTCATCGCGAGCTCGTGCGTCGGGACTTTGATCACCCTGAGCGGGGCAAAGAGCATCTCCAGGCCGTCTGTCAGCTGGAGCGGCGTCGTCGTGAGCGTGAGCATCGATGACCCGATGATCAGAAGTATCAGCCTGACTGACATGAATGCCGCCAGCTTGAGGCCTTCCAGCGTGATCTGGAGAAAGCCGAACTTCCATATCACCGTGCCAGGCACCATGAAAATGTTCAGGAAAAACGTGAACAACAGTATCAGGAGCACCGGCTTGAGCCCCCTCAGTATGAATCTGAGCGGGACTCCCGATAACGCGACAACGATCGCGAGCGCGCCTGCACAGACCGCAAACCCCGCAAATGTCTTTACGAGGAACAGCTCAACTATGAACAGCGCCACAGCGATGATCTTGACACGCGGGTCGAGCCTGTGGATGAGCGAGTCTGACGAATAATACTGGCCGAGGGTTATGTCTCTCAGCATGACTGCTCACCTCCTTCATCAGGATCTCTGAAGTGCCTGAGCAGCACATCCGCCGCTTCCTCATA
>CAZBFD010000137.1:1418-4827 GCA_964491055.1 uncultured Eubacterium sp. | reverse complement strand
CGAAAAGGGACTGTCCCCTTTCGGAGCTTCAAGATACAAGTAAAGACGCCGTCTGGCTTTTATGCCAGGCGGCGCCTGTTTTATTACACTGTTGTGTTTACCTGAAAACTACTTCACGCCTTTTACGAGGGCTTCGACGTCTTCCGGGGAAAGGCCGAAGTCGTCGTCTCCGCCTGCTCCGAATGCGGTGATCGAGTAATAGTAGTCGCCGTTCTTCCAGGTAGTGTTGGTGGCTTCGCCGTCGCGGTTTCCGGAGCACTGTGCGGTTATGTCGCCGATGTCCTGGGTCCATGTGTACTGGTAGTCGTTGTAGTCGCCGGAGATGTCTCCCATGCCGTTCTTGGAGGCGTCGTCCTGAGCGGCCTGTGTGCCCTTTCTTATGCACATGTCGACTGCCGCGATCGGGAACTGTGCCTCGGCTAACCCCTCCATCCAGCGGTATCCCTGAGGCTCTGTCGTTCCGAGCGATGTCTCGATGCCGGCGCATTCAAATGTTCCAACGCCTGCTCCCTGTGCTGCTTCTTCAGCGGTCGCGACGTCTGACCACGGGTTACCCACGCCGTCCGTCTGCGGTTCTTCAGTCTCAGATCCCGGATCTGCTTCCGGTTCCGCTTCCTGCTGTGACTGTCCGCACGCAGCGAGCATCATTGCCATCATTACGACCATCAAAACCGCGACTGCGCATATTGCAGCGTATCTCTTATCCCATTTCATATTTCTGCCTCCTGTTGTTCTCTATTGTGAGCCGGCATTTCTGCATCCAGTCATGTCGGCTCGTAAGTCATTAAGCCGGGCCGCAGAATGATATCCCGCAGCCAGCAAGATTTTGATCGTGCTACTCTGTGATCGCCCAGACACGTGCCGGAAGTCCGGTCGCACCTTCGATCCTCGGCCATGCCGCAAAGAGGAGCGCTCCTGCAGGTGCCACTTTGTCGAGGTTCTTCAGCACTTCGATCTGGAGCTTGTTCTTGGACAGGACGTAGCGCTCGCATGCGAGGTCGCCCGCCTTCGCTGTCTCCTTGGACGCGTCGGTGTCGAGTGCCTCGTGGCCGTTCGCCGCGGCGTTCCTTGTCTCATAGATGTACTTCAGTGCGTCGAGCGTCCAGCCCGGGAAGTTCTCGCTGCCGTCCTCAGCGATCCCTGAGAGAGCGTTCATGTCAGGCCAGTTCTTGTACCAGTCAGTCCTCAGTGCAACAAAAGCCCCGTCTGGGATCGGGCCGTATTTTGCTTCATAGTCCTCGATGTCGCTCACCTGGCAGGCATAAGTCGGGTCTTCCTTGACTTTGTCCGTGATGTCGATCACGCAGAGCGGGAACACCGCGTCGGTGACGCCGTACTTTTCCGACAGGTCAGAGCCCTTGATGAAGTGGCCCGGGAAGTCGACGTGTGTACCGAACTGGCCAGGGAATTTGAAAGTCTGGATCTGGCACTCAAGCATCGGATTGCCCCAGTCGAAGACGACCTTGTCCAGCTCGACCGAACCCTCCGGAATGCCGCTCCAGAACGGGCTGTCATTATTCAGCGAATGAGACAGCTCCACCCATTTATATTTTTTCAGATCTTCCAGTGTGTCCCAGAGTTTATACATAAAAATCCCTCCATTTCCGCAACGAACATTGCATTTCATTCCTGATTCAATTGTAAGACCCCGCCGCCGGATTTTCAATAGAGATGTCAAAAACATGCTCCGAAAAGGACCTCCGAAAAGGGACAGTCCCCTTTCGGAGCAAAGTTACGAAGCGCTCCGAAAAGGGACTGTCCCTTTTCGGAGGTCCTTCGGAGCATGTTATGAGCTTATATGAACAGCACCCACACTATGGTCATGGTTATGAGCCAGCCGGCGAGGAAGATAATAAGGTGTTTCTTCTCGGCGTGGATGGCGATGAATTCGCGGATCAGGGCGCTCGGCCAGTAGTAGAAGGCGACGGGGCTCCCGATTCCGGTGCACTTGAGGCCGACCTGGCGGGCGTACCGGAGTGCTCTGTAGACGTGGTAGTTGCTTGTCACGAGCGCGGTGTATTTCCGGCCTGGCTGGCTGTCGATGATCTCCTTGGAGTATTTCAGGTTTTCGAGCGTCGTCCTGGACTGGTCTTCCATGAAGATGTCATCCTCGGGTATTCCCTGCTCGAGCAGGTAGTTCTTCATGGCCTGGGCTTCCGAGATGCTCTCGTCCGAGCCTTTCCCTCCGGACGGTATGAGCTTCGGCGGCGTCGGGTCGCGGCGGTAGACCCGGATCGCTTTGTCCAGACGCTGCTGTAAGATTTTTGATGGCGTCCTGCCGTCGACAAGCCCCGCACCGTGGATCACCACATAATCAAAATCTCGTTTGATCGGGATGAGCTGCAGGAACAGTGTGTATATCATGAAAATGAAAAACGTCATCGACCCATATACTACCGTCGCATTGAACAGCGCAAGCGCGATGAACGGCGCAGAGTGGATCACCTTCACGCTCTCCTCCGCGCTCCCGCTGAACGTATATTGGAAGACATTCACGATGAACGCCGCATTTCCGGCAAGCATCGCTATCCCGAGCCCGAGCGACAGCATATGCGCGAGGTGCGCTCCCTCCTTCCTGATCATCACGATCCCATTATGAATAAGGAAGAACGGCGCAACAAGAAGCCCGAACAAAAGTATGACAAACGCTATCACGGCAAGTCCGAAGAACATTCCCCCGCCGAAGCTGAGGAAAAGCGGCAGAGTTCCGAGTATCGCAAAAAAGAGCAGATAACAGTTCCAGTACCTGCTCCTGTCCTTTCCAAAGCTTATGAGGAACAGCCCCCACCAGAAAGCCGCAAAAATGCCGGTAATAAGTTCCAAATGAATTCCTTTCTGATCAAGTAAAACTCAGCGCGATGCGGACTCAATGACGATGACCGCATTGCAGCATAAAAGTTAGTAAAGCTCGTTGCAGAACAGTATGAACCCTATCGTGAACGATACGACGTTCGCCGCGAGCGTGAGCGCAAAAAGCTTTTTTGATCTTCCGTATGCCGCGGCATAGACCGCATACTCGGCCGCGACGACCAGGACTTCAAGCACGGCAACGAGCCACCACTCGAAATAATACGACAGTATCAGATTGATCGTAAGGTTCGTCGCAATGTTAACAGCCGGGCAGAGAACAAGGAAACACTTCTCCTTCCAGTACCCGAACAGCGAGAAGAACGCGGTCTCTATTACGACAGTTAGCGCACAGCAGACGTAAAGCATTTACTTCTTCTTTTTTATCACAGCGATAACGAGCACGATCACGACTACCGCGCCTGCGATCAGAGCCACAGGAAGGAGCGTTCCGCCCTGCTCTACCGGCTCCGGCTCAGGCTCGACGACATCCGCGAACGCCATGCATGTCTGAATGATCAGCGCACTAACTGCAGTAAACAAAACTCCAAGCTTCTTCATT
>CAZBFD010000137.1:0-1318 GCA_964491055.1 uncultured Eubacterium sp. | reverse complement strand
ATCATTATCGGGACCGGAAGAAACACCCCGAATGCGATGACAACTGCCGACACGAGCACGAGTTCCTTCCCGTGCCCTATACTATCCGGAAGCATCCCGACGACGCACTGTGTCGTGAACGCGCACGTGTTGTATAAGATGACCGCCGCGAGCAGCGGACCTCCGTCCTGGCCTAATATCACCGCGGCCGATACGCCGTCGACCAGCAGGTGGCATACCGCCAGCATCACGAGCGTTAATATCTTTCTGTCCGCCAGTTTATCAGCCATCGATCCCGTTCTCTCTGTACACTATTTGCCCTTCCAATAATACAGGTGTGCTTTTTCGCTCAAACTGCTGCACAGCTTATTCCTGCTGCAGCACCCACGCGAACGCTTTCGCAGTCCTGATATCCGGCTCTTTGAAGTGATTCCCCTTGTTCCACTCGAGCGTGCAGTTTATGCCGCGCTCCGTGAGAAGATCGTGCGCCTCGCGGATCCTGTCGCCGACTGTAGACATGACTTTGTTATTCGTCTTCTCTTCCCTGTCGCCGAGGCTTAAGTACACCGCGCTGCTCTTTATCTCATTCTCCTTCATATAGTCCACGAATCCCGGGAACCACATGGAAGGCGACGCTGCCGCGACGCCTTTAAACAGATTGGTCTGGTACGAAGCCCAGAGCGCAAACAGCCCTGCGAGCGAGTAGCCGCCGATATAATATGTCTTGTCCGGATTGGTGCAAATTCCGAGGACAGCCTCAAGAGTGTCCGCCGCACCGCCGCCGAAGGTTTCGTTGCCGAAAACAGCAGGCGCCTCCCACGGCGAAAGGTCCTTATTCCAGTCGTTCACCTGCAACGCTGTCAGGCAGAAATCCACGCCATACTGCTTCCTAAGCGCCGCTTCTTCTTTGTCCAGTTCCCCGGCTTCCCGCTGCTCGACCATCTGTATCAGGACCCGCTCAGATCCCGTGTCCCCAAATCTAAGTATCCTGCTTATCTCCATAAGCCATCAAACCCTTGTAAGTCTTCCTGTCAAAACCTTATCTGCAAGCCGTGCTCGTGCGAGCATGCTCGCCATTCACGTGCCGTTACAGTATCAGCTTCTTTTCTTCCTTCTGTTCTTTTTCTACGCCTTCATGTGTCAGCGTCATATCTGTAAGCCCCTCTTCAGTGAGGTCGTCACCTGTGAGGTCCTTATATTCATCCAAAAGCGGCTGGATCTTTATCTCGAATCCGTTGTTCAGCTCGTCCTTACACATATTCGCTCCTTCCCAGACGTATGGAAGAAGGTCGCTGTTTTTCTTCTTGTCGATCTTGAGGACTATCCTGTCCGCCCACAT
>CAZBFD010000136.1:0-4856 GCA_964491055.1 uncultured Eubacterium sp. | reverse complement strand
ACAAAAAATATTTAATTTTGGTAACGAGATGCATACATAGACAAACCCCAGTTTGTAGAGGAGTATAAAAATGATTTCTCATGTTTCATTACACGTTAAGAACTTACAGGAAAGTATCTCATTTTACGAGAAGTATATTGATGTTAAAGTAGTCAGAGATCTTCGCAAGCTTGGCGCCCAGATCGTGTTCATGGCAGCTGATGAAAATGATGAAACAAGACTTGAACTTATTCAATCAGAGGAAACGTATCAGGGATCTGGTATTTCAGTTTGTTTTCTGTCGGATCACTTTGATGAACAGAGAGATTATTATATTCGTGAAGGATTAGCAGTCACACATGTTACTTCTCCTGCGCCAGGTGTGCGATTTTTCTTTGTAACAGATCCTGATGGATTGCAGGTACAGATAATGCCTGAATAGTTGAAATAAATGAAATGGTTGGCCGAATGATTAAAAATCATTTTTGAAGGATTGCGAATGAAAAAGAACGAATTCAAAGAAAAACTGGCTGCAAGGATAAGTCCACATGAAGCAGAAATGCTCAGAACATGTGACCCGGATTTATATATAAGTGATTTCAATCGAAAAGTATGCAGGAGAATCATAGAAGGACCGGCGCCGGAAGACAATTCTGAAATAGATGAAAAGGATGTCAGAAGGCTGGAAGACAGCCTTGATGCATTTCTTTGCAAATATATGGACGATCATAGCGAAGCACATAAATGGATAGTACTGGCTTGTCTTGAACTCGCATTTGTCGAAGAACGGCCATTGCATCCACAGGAAAAGGCCGGTTGGGAAAAAATAGATGGTAATTACTACTGTCCGAGCATGGAGAAAGACAGTATTATCTGTACGTATTGTGTGTGTGAAGAAATGAGGTGATTCATCTTGCTGGATGTAAAGCTTTTACCTCTTGAACCTGGTGACAGAGAGCAGTTCATTCTGGATAATCAGGAAGCGTTCAACTACGGCGCACTGGAGGAGTTCGGCCGTAGGGACGATCACTTCGAGGAAGACGGACAGATCATATCGCGCGAGACGATCGAAGAATCCATAGACAGCGGTGAGGCGTACCGTATCGTCAAGGATGGTCAAAACCTTGGCGGCGTAGTGATTAAAGTTGACGGTGATCACGGAGATCTGGATCTCCTGTTTGTGTCTCCGAAAGTTCATAGCAAAGGAATCGGCTATGCTGCCTGGTGTGAAGTTGAAAAACTGCATCCTGAAGTGAAAGTATGGGAGACAGTCACACCGTATTTTGAAACCAGAAATATTCATTTCTACGTGAATCGCTGCGGATTCCATATTGTGGAATTCTATAACAGTCATCATCCGGATCCGGGCGAGCCTGAAGATAAGCAGGCAGGCGGCGATGAAATGGATGGAATGTTCAGGTTTGAGAAAAGAATGAGAACGCTATAATGAAAACTGGTATTATACGTAAGCATATAGTATTCAACGGCTGGGTCCAGGGTGTCGGCTTCAGGTACAGGGCAAGTCATGCGGCAGATTATTATGGCACGACAGGCTGGGTCAGGAACGAATTCGATGGCTCTGTCACAATGGAGATCCAGGGGACTCAGGAGCAGATCGACAATGTGATAATGGCGATCGAGCGGGGAACCTATGTAAAAATAGAGCATATGGATGTCAGGACGATACCTGTAGTAGAAGATGAATTCGGATTCAGGGTGGATTGATGAATGATCATCTGGCTAGTAGAAACTAAAGACAGAAGCCACTATCTGGCAGTAGAAAGATACCTGGCTCTGGAACGGAGGAACTGAAGATGAAGAATTCAATAAGCAGCTCGCGGTCGGCGTGCGCTATATGATCGAGCATCCGGGGACCTATGCGATCCACTGCATAGAGGGCAAAGAGCGCACCGGGCTGATGATGGCCGTGCTCGAGGGGCTGATCGTGTGCATCGGAAAGTATGACAACCCGGTCAAAATCTCTTCGGTAAGTAAGACAGTGTCCTTTAAGAAGCTGAAGAAGAAAGCACAGGTCACAAAGCCTGTAAAGACGAAAAATGCCAAAGGCCAGATCACATATAAGAAGATCAAAAATAAAAAGTACGATTCAGGCCGTCTCTCTTTGAATAAGAAAAACGGCAGGATCATAGTGAAGAAAAACACGAAGCGCGGCACTTACAAAATGAAAGTAAGAGTCACAGTTTCTGGTGACGGCACTTATAAAGAACATTCAGAAGACCTGATCGTGAAGGTCAGGGTGAAATAGACAGTTAAAAGTATTATCCATATGCACATAGGCCCCGTCGTCTGGCGGGGCCTTTAGTGTCTGGCGGGGCCTTTAGTGTTGTCTGGCGGGGCCTTTAGTGTTGTCTGGCGGGGCCTTTAGTGTTCAATTTGAAATCGCAGCCGATGGATGGTATAATAAATTAAAATACTTTTGATGTTGGATATATAACCGAATAGTGATTAATACATTACATAGATTACTGAAGAGAATAACGGGTTTGATGGAAAGCCGTGCGGTATATTATATTATCGCCGGCCTTCTTGTTTTGTTTGTAGCTCTTCAGGCAGTCCTTATCACAGGAGCGGAACAGGGAATAACTAGCCTTGAAGTCGCTCAGGATAAAGATCAGATAAAGATATCCTGGAAAGACAGGAAAGGCGCGGATGCATATCTGGTAAGAGTAAGGGATAAGGATACAGATAAGACAAAGACTATGAAGACTACGGACCTGTCATGCTCCATGCCATGCGATGATATTCCGGGAAAGTACATAGTGTCTGTAAGGTCAGTTGAGCCGTCTGGAGATGGCAGTTATTTCCCTACAGCAAAGAGCGAAACGATAAAGCTCAGAAAATACAGGCAGAAGATAGAGCTCAATAACAATGATATCGTGCTTGTTGAGGGTGAAAAGGAGAAAATCAAAGCAAAAGCTTCAGGAGATATTAATTACGATACAGATTCCGAGGTCATAAATGTGACTGAGAAGGGGACAGTAACAGCTGTATCACCAGGCGAAACGGAACTGAAGGTGTGTGCAGAAGGAGGGTCTTATTTTTACCCTGAAGAGGAGACTGTGACCGTTACGGTGTTCCCTGACGAGCTTGATGCTCCAGAAGTGGAGATAAAGGAAAAGGATTCCTTTGACGCAGTGCTCACTTGGGACGAAGTACCTTACGCTGAGTCATATGAGATATATAAGGGAAGCTCAGATGAGCCGTTCATGGAGACTGAGAAAAGAGAGGTAACAGTCCCTCGTTCTTCAGCGGGATACCGCGTAAAGGCCAAAGTGAAGGTCGAAGATGAATATGTGACAAGCCCTCTCTCTGATTCGGCTAAGATAGATTCTTACGTTGATGAAGCTCCTTCATACGAATCGCCGTATCTTCTGAAGAAGTTCGACAGTTCAGATCTCGAGGAGGTAATGAGTATTCCTTGTGCGGGATCTGCAGGTTCCCCGCAGTCATTCAGCTACACTGGCGAGGAATATATAATAACCTATGAGGACAGATCACTCGCTACATTTGGAGAAGACGGGGAAGAGATAAGCAGAGTCGATCTGGACATGAGCAGGCCGAACGGAAGCACATATGCAAACGGCAAAGTATATGTGGTCCATACAAGCTCGAAGTATACAGTATTCGATACTGAAAAAGGGAATGCAAGAAGTGGGAAACTCCCGAGGATAACATCAGGTATCGCATACGATGCAAGCACCAGCAGCTACTACCTTTCAGGCGGGCCGAAGGTTTTGATAACTGATGATCATTTCAATAAGACCGGCACGATAATGAAAGTAAGACACAATAGAGCACAGGACATCGGAGCGGGAGATGGCGTCGTTCTTGTAGCCATATGGACAGGCAAGACAAATTATGTGGATGTCTACAGAACGAGCGACTACAAATATATCGGAGGCTATGAGATCCCGTTTGGCGAAATAGAGAGCGTGACATCTATTGACAAGCACCTGGTATTCCTCATGCATAACACTTATTTCGACGGAACTAGATCCGGGAAGATACTCAGGACGAAAGAAAAAATGCCGATCTCGTAAAAAAGGAGATTTATGATATTCAGAAAAGCAGTGCAGAGTGATATTGATTCTGTGGCGGGGATATACTCTAATATATACTCAGCTGAGGAAGCCGGATCTGCTGTAATCGGATGGAAAAGAGGTATATATCCAGAAAGAGAAACTGCGGAAGCAGCAATTGAGCGGGGAGATCTTTTTGTTGCAGAGGATCATGACCGTATAGTCGGTACGGGAATAATCAATAAGCAGCAGCTGGATACGTACAAAAAGGCTAAGTGGAATCATGACGCACCGGAAGACAGTGTCATGGTGATGCATACACTTGTCATCGATCCAGATGCCGGAGGGAAAGGATACGGCAAAGCCTTTGTTAAATTCTATGAAGACTATGCTTTGCAAAACGGATGTCCGTATCTGCGTATAGATACTAACGAACGAAATATAGCAGCCCGCAGAATGTATGAAAAACTCGGATATAAAGAAGTCGGGATCGTGCCGTGCACATTCAACGGCCTGCCGGATGTCCAGCTGGTTCTGCTCGAGAAGTGTCTGGACAGATAGAGAGATTTACTAACATGAACCTAAGATAGTAAGCAAGTATTCATTGACACCGCCATTCGGCGGGGCATTTTGTTATACAAGGATGACTGCTTATGATCATAAACATATTAAGATATCTGCGATACGACATCTCGAACAATGGTGATTTGTGCGGATGTTTGCTTTTCTACAAATAGTGACTTGTGCGGATGTTATTAGCTTGAAAAATGGTGATTTGTGCGGATGTCATTAGCTTGAAAAATGGTGATTTGTCGAAATGTTGGTTTTACTGCACAC
>CAZBFD010000135.1:0-4863 GCA_964491055.1 uncultured Eubacterium sp. | reverse complement strand
AATTTAAAACCACTGCAGGGAGAATCTTCCTCGCTCTGCAAGCTTCTTTCAATCGCCATTTCCCACACGGGGTCTTAATCATGAGTGATCATATAGCGAACAACGGAAGCACAATGCTCTGCAGCATCTTTTTTAAACAATTCATAATTCATTTCCTCAGAATCATCTGCTTTATCAGAAATAGCACGGATAATGACAAATGGAGTATCATTCAAATAACATGCCTGCGCAATTGCGCCGCCTTCCATCTCACAGCACATACCTCCGAAATTGGACGTGATCGTTTCTTTTTGTTCTTTTGAGGAAATAAACTGATCGCCCGTACAAACTCTGCCTTCGAAAACCCGAACGTCAGGGGCTGCCTCATGCACAGCCTCTACGGCTTCCTTCCGCATCGTTTCATCCGCAGGAAACGCAACAAGACCTGTATACGGGATCTCCCCTTTTTCATAACCGATGGATTCTACAGTAAAGTCATGCTGACAAGCGTCAACCGAGACAACAATATCACCGATATCGATCTGATTGTCGAGGGATCCGGCAACACCAGTATTAATGACTTTCGTGCATCCGAAATTATTAATCAGCGTATTTGCGCAGATCCCGGCATTCACTTTACCCATGCCGCATTGCACAATAACCACATCTTTGCCATCCAGCTTCCCATCACAGAACTCCATATCGGCGATTGTGGTTGATTTGGAATCCGTAAGTGCTTCTTTTAGGGAGTTGACTTCCTCTTCCATTGCACCTATTATTCCGATTTTTTCTGAGGTAGCTTTGTCAACGTTTGAACACCCTCCAATTACAAGTGATAAAACCAACACAGACAGTATCAAATAAATCGTTTTCTTCATAGTGTCTCCTGTTCCTCATCGCAGCGTTTTTCGAAATTCTCTTTCTTCACACGCACAATACTTACAGATAATGCTGCCTTTCTCCATACTTGGACAGTAATAATGACCGTCTATTTCTTCCCATTCGACTTTCTTCTGTGGATGCATAGGCTTTTCTTCAACAAATGCGAGTTCAAGACAAGCCAATACTATCCACTTATGAGCTTCGCGGTGATCATCCATATACCTGTACTGAGCATTTCTGCTTCATGCGTACTGATCCTTGCAGCCAGTTTTTCTTTGAATTCGCTCTTTTTCATTCGCAATCCTTATCTCTATAATGCCGAGAGCGCCACTGTTATCAGTATACCATACATGTACGCCCTTCGCGGGGCTAATCTATCTCAATCCTGTGATGGAGCATCTTCATATAACTGGTCCAGAATCCCTTCGTTTCTGAAGCTGAACATCCTTCCGGACTCTGCTATCTATCCAAGCATAAAAAACGACAGCCATTTTTATGACTGCCGTAACTGTACAGATCATCTTATATTTCTACAGATTCTGACCGAAATCGTATGCCTTCTTAAGAACCTGCTCATTTAGAGCCGCTTCACCCGGTCCTGTGAGGCCTCCGCAGAACAGAGCACCAGCGAATTTTGCTTTACCAAAGCAATCTACCCAGCCTTGTAATCCGCTTTCTGCCCTTTCCGAAACCGAATCCTCGTCCTCAGCGGCCGTTGTCAACATATACACTTTACGGAATCTGTATTCCGATGTGTAAAGAGGATTAAGTCTGTCAAGAAGTGTTTTAAGCTGTCCGCTCATCTCATAGTAATAGATTGGAGTGACGAACACTAAAGCATCTGCATTCTTTACTTTCTCAGCTATTTCTATAGCATCATCATCAAGTACACATTTCTGTGTTCTCTGGCATGACAGACATCCAATACAGAATTTGATTTCCTTGCCCTTAAGACTTATCTTATCTACATGTTTCCCTGAATCCTCAGCCCCTTTGATCATGCGCTCCGCCAGAATGTCAGAGTTGCTTTTACCACGAAGGCTGGTAGTAATTACAAGTATATTACTCATGAAACCGCTCCTTTTCTTTCTGTTGTCAGATATATTTCCTGATGAATTCATCGATCTTATCAAATGGAATGGCGTTTTTACCGCCGCCATCATACAGGTCGGTATGCACTGCGCCAGGTATGGTCAGGAGTTCTTTATTTTCTGTGTATTTGCTGTTTTTGACCATGTTATTATATGCATCCTTACCGAAGTAATATGAATGAGCCTTATCGCCGTGGACGATGAGAACTGCAGACCTTATCTCGTTACTGTACTTCAGGATCGGCTGATTTATGAATGATTCACATCCGATAACGTTCCAGCCGCCGTTGGAGTTGAGCGATCTTGGATGATATCCTCTGTTCGTCTTATAGTAATCGTAATAATCCTTTACAAAGAACGGAGCGTCGTCCGGAAGCGGATCCACTACTCCGCCGCCGAGCTTGTATTCGCCTGCTTTAAGATCTTCAAGTCTCTGTGCGCACATCGCCGCTTTCTTCTGGTAGCGAGCTTCTTCGCTGTCCTCGCTGTCGAAGTAGCCGTTGGCGTTCACTCTTGTCATGTCATACATCGTAGATGCGACAGTGGCTTTGATGCGTGTGTCAAGAGCTGCCGCATTGATTGCCATGCCGCCCCAGCCGCAGATACCTATGATACTGATACGGTCAGGATCCACTCTGTCATTTAACGACAGGAAGTCAACTGCCGCCAAGAAATCCTCTGTATTGATATCAGGGGACGCCATGTAGCGTGGATATCCGCCGCTTTCACCAGTGAAAGACGGATCAAAAGCTATCGTAAGGAATCCGCGTTCTGCCATCGTCTGTGCATATAGTCCGGAACACTGCTCTTTTACCGCGCCGAACGGACCTGATACAGCTATTGCCGGAAGCATTCCCTCCGCGTCTTTCGGGATATACATATCAGCCGCCAGCGTTATACCATATCTGTTTACGAATGTTACTTTAGTGTGATCGACGTTTTCACTTTTCGGAAATGTCTTATCCCATTGCTGTGTAAGATTAAGAACTTCTTTTCTGATCATCATTCTGCCTGCTTTCCTATTTATACTGTTACATATTTCTTCTATTTCGTACTGTCAAGACTTATCGTAAGCTTGATGTCATCGTGTCCCAGAATGTCTTTGAGCTCTGCATCCGTCTTGTCAGTTATGTGACCGAGCCTGGTATATGACCAGGAATTGGAGCCATAAAACACAACTATCTGATTCCCTGAGTAGAGTACGATGTCACCTGCGGCAGTGGTCGTCTGCTTATCGTTTCTTGGAAGACTTGATCCTATGGAACCGACCTGCTCGAACCCACCGTACATTGACATCTGTATAGTGAGGGGCTTTTCTTTTACAAGATTTCTAAGCGCAGCGACAGACTCGTTATCTTTCCATTCTACTTTTACCTTCGTATCTCCGAGCATGAGCGAAAGCTGCTCTTCTGCCGCAGGCTGATCATTGCCGTCAACCGGCTGCTCCGGCTCTGTCACAGGACTGGTTTGTTTACTCTTTACCGTCACCTTACACCTATACTTCTTATTCTTGTATTTTGCGGTTATAGTTGCTTTGCCTTCTTTTATTGCTTTTATTTTTCCTTTGGATACTGTTGCCGTCTTCCGGTTCGATGTAGTCCATTTCACTTTGCTGGCTTTCGCGCCTTTTAACCTGATCGTTCTGCTCGTTCCAGGTTTCATTGTGAGCTTTTTCTTTGTAATCTCAATTACATTCTTCGTTTTGCTCTTTGCAGAAGCTGTTTCAGAGTCTGCCTGACTTCCACCACATGACGGTATCAGCATCAAAAGCCCGATGATAAGCGTGAATACTATTATTCTTTTCATCGCCTGTACCTTCCTTTTTTACTTCTAATGGCAGTATATTCGAAAAACCAAGAAATATCTAATAGTTATATTGCATTTTTAGTTATTCGATTATAGAATGTCAGCAGGAGGCACTACCTATGGAAATAAGAACACTAAGATACTTCCTTGAAACTGCTCGTGAAGGTAATATGACCCGTGCTGCTGAGCGCCTTTTTGTCTCACAGCCTACGATGTCCAAACAGCTGAAAGAGCTGGAAAATGAGCTAGGCACAAAGCTCTTCATCCGCTCCAATTACAGCATCAGACTAACTGAAGCAGGTATGCTGCTCAAGAAAAGAGCTGAAGATATAATATCACTTATCGATAAGACTGAAGCAGAGTTCAAGTCGCTTGACGAACAGAACAGTGGCGACATCTATATCGGCGCACCGGAATCAGAATCCATGATGCTGTTCGCTGATGCTGTATCATTCCTCCAGAAAGATTATCCCGGCATGCGATGTAATATCTACAGCGGCAATATGGAAGATGTGTGCGACAGGCTTGATAAAGGACTCCTGGACTTTGCCATCGTAATGAGTTCGGTCGACATTTCCAAATATAATTATCTGGAAATGCCTGCTCGGGATTCATGGGTACTGCTTATGCGTAAAGATGATCCACTTACAGCACGTGATTCATTAACAGTCTCAGAACTGAAAGATCTTCCGCTTATCTGCTCAAGGCAATGGATCGATCAGGAATTCCCGAAATGGTTCAATATCCAGCCTGACGATCTGAACATCGCAGCAACATACAACCTTGCTTTCAATGGGGCAGTAATGTCAAAAGCTGGTGTCGGTTATACAATAACTCTCAACAAATTGATAGATACCGGAGAATCAAGCGACCTTACATCCCGTCCTATCTCTGATGTCCCAGAGACAGGCATGTATGTTATCTGGAGAAAAAGCCATTCATTCACGCCAATAGCTCAACTTCTGGTAAATGAATTGTCAAGCAGATTTAAACGTTAACGCTAAATATAGCAGCTTTTGCGAGATTACTTCGCAAAAGCTGCTATATTGTCAAGATTGGTTGAGAGCATGCTCATGCCTCGTCATTACTCCTGTACACGCACATT
>CAZBFD010000134.1:0-4916 GCA_964491055.1 uncultured Eubacterium sp. | reverse complement strand
GTCATCCAGGCATTGAGGTAGTTATAATGAAACAAGCTGAACTTGACAAGATAACGGCAGACGTGCTGGCTCTCCTTAAAAAGAGTGGCATAGTCTCTATATCAAAATCAGGTTCAACGCAGGCAGAGACGGGATCCGGCAAGGGTCCCGCTGAAGCCGCGGTACCCAGATCACCTTTCAAAAAGGATCCGATGCTCGTTCCTGTGATCATCACAGACAGAGCAGCTGTACTCAGTGATGAGGACATAAGGGTTTTGTTTGGAAGCATTAGCCTGCATAAGGACGAAAGTCTTTCTGGGGGAAGCAGGGTGGTCTATCAGGAGACTGTCAATGTTTGCGGTCCTGACGGAGATATCGAGGATGTGCATGTTTGCGCGCCAGAAGATAATGAACGTCAGGTCGAGCTCTTATCGGGTGACGATCTCATTCTGGGCATCAAAGCACCGCTTCGTCTTTCCGGTGACACAGAAAACTCGCCCGGCATAAGGATCACGGGTCCATCAGGTTCTATTGAGCTTGATGAAGGAGTGATCATACCTATACGGAAGGTAACGATTGATCCAGAACAAGCTAAAAAACTTCAGCTTGGAAAGGGCCAGCTGGTATCAGTAGAGGTTTCCGGGTCCAGAGGAGGAGTGCTCACTAACGTTGCCGTCATAATTCGTGAGGGGGCAGACGGTTTCTGCCACCTTGACAAGAATGAAGCTGCTGCCATGTGCATCAGTCCGGCATCTATGGTAAAGATAGTGAAATAGTGCAAAGACGTTAAGACGGGTTGCTGCTTTACGCTGATTCGTAATGCAGCAGCCCTTTTTCTATCAGGGGTATAATGCACGCAATACTTATTACAATTCTGACAGCTATGACGCCGATCCTGGAACTCAGGGCTGCTATACCGGCAGGTGTAGCGGCAGGTCTTGAGCCATGGGAGGCGTTTATTCTGGCGTTCATCGGAAATATGATACCGGTGCCATTCATTATCATATTTGCGAGGAGGGTCATAATAGTACTTAGAAGGAAGTACAGGAAATTAAATACATTCCTGCTCAGGATACAGAACAGGGCGAAGGCAAAGGGTCAGATAGTACGTGATTACGAGATGGCCGGGCTGATCATCCTTGTTGCGATTCCGCTTCCCGGAACGGGAGCATGGACTGGGGCTCTTGTTGCTGCTCTCATGAAGCTTGATATTAAAAGTGCAGTGATAAGCATCGCGATAGGCGTGTTTATAGCCGGCCTGATAGTGATGGGTATCACATATGGATTTGTTAATATATGATATGAACAGCATGTTGTGGCCAACTGCTGTTTTTTATTTGGTAGAATGCGTTATGTAGTTACTTGTTTTTTGGGATAAAAAGTGGCACTATTATGGTAAATCATTTAGTGCTGTGAGGTAGTTCGAAATGAAGTACTGCGGACTTAAGAACAAGGTTTTGCTCGGAGCCAGACTGCCGCTTGAAGATTTCATCGCGGTGGCAAGGTTCGGAGCTTTTGTTGATTTTGATGAGGATTACAGGGAGCGAGTGACGCGGTCGCGTGAGCTTGTCAATAAGTGGACCCGGGAAGGCCGTATCATGTATGGCGTCACGACCGGGTTCGGAAAGCTTTGCTCGAGGGTGATCAATGAAGATCAGGCGAATGAGCTTCAGCATAATATCATTACCTGTCACTCGACTTCGGTCGGCGAGCCGTATACCATCGAGCAGGCCAGGGCGGTCATGCTCATGGTGCTTCAGAACCTTGGGCAGGGGTATGCCGGTGTGAGGCTTGAGATCCTTGAGAAATACAGGGAATTCCTGAATAAAGGAGTTACGCCATGGGTTCCACGCGACGGCTCGGTCGGATATCTGGCGCCTGAAGCTCACATGGCGCGCGTGCTGGAGGGAAACGGAAAAGCTTACTATAAGGGTGAGCTGATGTCAGGCGCTGATGCACTCAAGGCGGCAGGCATAAAGCCGATCGCACTGGCATCAAAAGAAGGGCTCGCGCTTGTGTCGGGTACTACTTCGGCGACGGCGCTTGCGGCAATTGCACTTTATGACATGATAAAAGGCGCTGTCTCAGCTGATATAGTCGCAGCACTTTCTTTTGAGGCTTGTAAGGGACAGCTAGACGCAATATGCGAAGAGGTAATGAGCGTACGCCCACATCCGGACCAGGCTAATACGGCTAAGAATCTTCGTATGATACTGGCAGGGTCGGAAGCTGTGGCGGAATCACAGGGCGACCATCTTCAGGACGCTCTTTCACTTAGATGTATCCCACAGCTACACGGAGCAGCAAAGAAAACACTGTATGACGCTCTTAATACGATTGAGACGGAGATAAACTCGTGCTGCGACAATCCGGTCATATGGCCGGAAAAGGGCGCTGAGAGGGCTATTTCAGCCTGTAATCCGGATTCTTCATATATTGGTATAGAAATGGACTCATGTGCTATCGCTGCGACGGACCTCGCAAAGATGTCAGAGCGCAGGAACAACCATATGATAGATGAGAATCTGTCCGGATACCCGAGTTTTCTGATAAAAGACGCAGGCCTCAACTCTGGACTTATGATACCGCAGTACACGCAGGCCGGACTTATCAATGATATGAGGATTTTGTGCTGGCCGGGGTCGATAGACAATACACCGACGTGCGTAAACCAGGAAGATTATGTCGCAATGGGATATAATTCTGCAAAGAAATGCATCAGTCTTGCGGAAAAACTTGAATATGTGCTTGCGATAGAACTGCTTTCGTCTTATGAGACAAGAGGATTCATCCAGGGCGGGACGAAACGGTCGCCGGTAGCCGAAAAGATCTTTAATGTGATATCTGAAAAAGTACCTCTGATGGAGAAGGATGAGTTCCTGTACGAATATATCGAATATCTCAGAAATCTGATCCATTCCGGAAAACTGGCGTACTTAGTACAGAAAGAGCTGGGAGAGGAGCTTAAGTAAAAGCTTTGAAAAACCTCCTGAAAGGGACTGTCCTTTTAGGAACTTTCTTGTTTGGATAGAAGTTATTGTTTGGTTGATAGATTGATTGTGAAAGGAATTTTGATCATGGAAAAGAAAGTGACTATCAGGAAGCCGGTCTTCATCACGATGGCTGTGATATACGTGTTCATCATCGTGCTCGGACTGGTGAGTCCGGAGAAGTTCGCGGCGGCAGAGGCTGCTATCGTGGACTTCGCATGCATGAACTTCGCCTGGATGTATCAGATCCTGACTGTATGTCTTATTGGATTCTGCTTTTGGGTGATGTTCAACAAGAAGGTGGGAGATATCAAGCTCGGCGGGAAGAATGCGAAGCCGTTCATGAGCAAGTGGGCATGGTTCGTTATCACTCTGTGCGGCGGTATCGCGACAGGAATCGTGTTCTGGGGTATTGCTGAGCCTATCACTCATTATTTCAGCGGTATTCCACTGTTCCCGGGGATAGAGCCGGGAAGCCCTGAAGCAGCTAAGCTCGCGCTTTCAACAACTTATCTCCACTGGGGACTCGGTGAGTACGCGTATTATGCGGTTCCTGGAATAGTTATAGGTTTTGCAGTATATAACATGAAGCTTCCGTACCGGATCAGCTCGTGCCTGTACCCACTGTTCGGAAAAGCTGTTATGGGAAAGATCGGAACAGTTATCGACATACTCTGCGTATTCGGTATTGCTGGAGGAGTCTCTGCGTCTCTTTGTGAAGGCGCTCTCCAGATAGGCGCTGGGCTAGGCATCATAACTAAAGTTACGCCTGGGCACTTCATCTGGCTGGTCATCCTGACTACAGTGGTTATAACATTTATTCTTTCATCATATACAGGTATCAATAAAGGTGTACGTTTCTTCTCGGATGCTAACGCGAAGATATACCTCGCGCTGCTCGCATTTGTTTTGTTCTTCGGACCGTCGATGTATATACTGAACCTTGCGACTGAGGCTATGGGCTGGCATATCTCTCACTTCTTCGAGCAGGTGTTCTATACTGGCTCCTGGAATGTGATCGACGGCGAGCCTGACATGTGGCCGACCTGGTGGACAGTCAACTACTGGAGCTGGATGATCGCATATGCTCCGCTTATGGGTATCTTCCTTGCCAAGGTAGCGAGAGGGCGCACACTCAGGGAGTTCACGATCTACAATTTCATTCTTCCGGGGCTGTTCGACTGCATCTGGTTCGGCATCTTCGGCGCAGCCGCGATAAAATTCGACCAGGATACCGGAAGCAAGATATGGAACCTCATGGGTGAAAGCGGGACGGAAGCCGCGGTATTCGGATTCTTCGAGAATCTTCCTGCAACCAGGATACTTCAGATAGTGTTCATTTTCACAGTGTTCATTTCGATCGTAACACTGGCCGACTCGATGACGACTACTATTTCATCGCTTTCCATCAACGCGAAGAATGCCGCTACCGTTGAGCCGCCTGCGAAGATCAAGATCTTCTGGGGCATCTGCCTGTCACTGGTAGCGTTCGTAAACCTCGCTACAGCAAGCACAGTAGGTAAAGTCAGCGGCATCGACGCGACCAAGAGCCTTGCTATTTCTGTAGCATTCCCGCTGACATTCATAATGATTCTTATTCTCGTCGCAGGAGTGAAGATGCTGTTACATGCTGATGACTACAACGTAGTTGACAATCCGGATGGACATAAAGTGGATCCGGAGCTGATCCTCGACTTCGACATCGATGAAGTAGTGGACTAAGGCGTAATAAGATTTATAAATACATTGTTTATCATGGCGGGCAAGACTGACTTGTCCGCAATTTTCTTTTTGGAAACAAAGCGTAATCAAATAATGTGGTTTGTAAGCATAGCAGGAAATAGACAAACGGTGATTTGTGCTGATGTTTGCTTTTCGACAAACGGTGATTTGTGCTGATGTTTGCTTTTCGACAAATGGTGATTTGTGCGGATGTCATTAGCTTGA
>CAZBFD010000133.1:0-5017 GCA_964491055.1 uncultured Eubacterium sp. | reverse complement strand
CTCCGGACGCCCCTGCAGCCTGTCGTTCAGGACACGCGCAAGGTTCTCAACAGGCACCTTGAGGTCAGCCCGGAACACCGCTTTCTGGTCCCGCGCGTGCACCCCGGCGTCAGTCCTGCTAACTCCGTCGACACTGACCGTCTCACCGATCAGATCCGTCAGAACCTTCTCAACAGTCCCCTGCACGGTCCTCGCTTCAGGCTGGCGCTGCCATCCCGAAAAGCCCGTACCATCATATTCAATTGTCAGAAGAACGTTCTTTACCATAATAAATCTGAAAAGCCTGCTCCGCCATATACATCAGCCGGCAGAACATTCTCCTCTGCAATATATGAGAGTATACCACAAACCAGACTATTATTCCAGTTTTGTTGCTGCTTCCTGAGAGACCTCTCTGATTATTTCAATGCTCTGCCCGACATTCCTGCGCACTCTTCCCTTCTGCTCAAAGTACGCGTTGTCGAGAAGCACCTCTTCCGCCCGTTTCATCTTGTCCTTATCAGACAGTTTCGAATCCCGGATGCTGAGCGTTGTGTTTTTTATTACATCCGGAAGGTCCCTGTATCCTTTTGCTTCCATTACAAGGCGCATGGCATAGCAGTCCCTTACCATCAGCTTATCGGAATAATACTTCGCCCGCTCGAGCATCTGGCGGGCATATGAGAACCTGACAAATTGTAGTGATATTATCACTCATGTACTATAGTGCTGTCTTGATTGCCTCGAGGTCTTTTTCTGCAGTCGACCAGCTCGTTGCAAGTCGGATCACAGTGTGTTCTTTATCGGGCTTCTCCCAGAAGCCGTAGTCGATCTTCTTTCTCAGATTCTCAAGTTTTCCGTCTTCCATTATGACGAATTTCTGGTTCGTCGGTGTCTCAAGGAAGAACTCACAGCCTTTATCACGAAGGATCTTCTCAAGCTTATCTGCCATCCCGATCCCGTGACTCCCTATCTGATAGTATAAAGTATCATCAAAACCACCGTGTTCGGCCCCTGCAAAGAGTGTTTCGAACTGTACACCGAGAAGACGTCCTTTAGCGAGCAGCGCCCCGCGCTTCTTGACGGCATTCATGAAGTGCTCCGGCCTGTTCTTTTTTGTGAAGACGACTGCTTCGCCGCAGAGGGCGCCGCACTTGGTGCCGCCTATGTAGAAGACATCACAGAGATGCGCGAACTCGTTAAGCGTCATGTCGCAGGCCTTGCTCGCGAGTCCGTACGCAAGCCTCGCACCGTCTATGTACAGCGGGATCTTATGTTTCTCACAGACTTGATGCAGTTCTTTCAGCTCATCCTTAGTGTAAAGTGTGCCGTATTCAGTCGGATACGAGATATACACCATCCCCGGGAAGACTTCGTGCTCGTGGTTCTCGTCGGCATAGAATGAAGTTATATATTCATCGACAGACGAGGCTTTGATCTTGCCCTCACACTGCGGGAGAGGGATCACTTTGTGGCCCGAGTATTCGATCGCTCCGGCTTCATGCGTCGTGATGTGGCCTGTCCCGGCCGCGAGCACTCCCTCCCAGTCGCGGAGCATAGTCGAGATCACGATCTGGTTCGTCTGTGTGCCGCCCGCGATGAGCTCGACTTCCGCATCAGGCATGCTGAGCGCCCGGCGTATCAGATCCTTCGCCTTCTCGCAGTGTGCGTCTGTCCCATAACCCGGAAGAGCTTCCATGTTCGTATCCGAGAGGCGCTTAAGTATCTCCGGGTGCGCCCCCGCGATGTAATCACTTGCAAATGAAACCATATTATCCTCCTTGCTTATGCCGGCAAATTACTGCCGCAGCATTTATATGCAAATCAGGTCCATAACGAGTACAATTTCAGTATATTAATTATCGACTTTAAAGCAGCGGCATAAAAACTGGTTAAAGAAACCGGAAGCGGCTCTATGGATATTGGAAAATCAATTACCGGTCTTGATCCGAACGAGGTTGACGTATGGAAATAGGCAGCAGGCTTTTATATCTGCCACCACGTGTCCAGCCAGGCTGAAGCCGGCCCCTGCCACAGAAATATCAGGTAAATACCCGCTGCTGCAGCGATATAAGGCACCATTGGGATGGTGTCTTTTCTTTTTATCCTGCGGGTAGCGAGCAGGAACACCATGTGTGCTCCGGAGAGGAGCGCGGATATCATGAACACCGCGAGCACGCCCCGGACACCCAGCACGAGGCCGAGCGCACCGAACAGCTTTATGTCGCCTCCGCCGACTGTATCCCGCTTGTACATCGCCTTCCCGAGCAAAGCCGTGGCGCCCATTATGCCGATGCCGAGCGCCGCCCCGCACAGCATGTCCATCCAGCCCGTATGATACTGGATCACGCCGACCGCTGAGACCGCAAGCATGATAAGCAGCTGGTCAGGCACGATCCGGTACTTTATGTCCGAGATCGAAAGCTCCAGCAGGATCCAGCATATGATCATGACTGCGATCGTATAGACCCAGTCATCTCGCACCAGATAAAGTCCTGCTGCTATAAAAAGCATGGAAAAATAGTACTTCCATGGTGTGCTGCGGACCCGCTGCGGATCGCCGGGCTTCCTGTCTTTCAGGCTTTCCGGGCCTGCCGCGCCGAACACATCAGTCTTGGGCTCTGACGTATCATCTGTCTTCTCCTCCGGAAGCTTCTCACCATAATCCATGAACCACTTCCCTGGCATGTGGTTGAACAGGTACACTGCACTGTTTCCGAGAAGGATCCCTGCCAGCACCGTCAACAGATATTTAATTATCTGAATAATCTCTGCTTCCATATATGATAGCAATTCAATATGTATAAAGCGCCAGTAATAATAATCCTGACGAGGGCATTTCCGGTAGCCAGTACTTAGCGAATGCGAGCCAAAGGCGAAGCATGAGGTTAGTACTGCTGCGTTAAGCCGGAACCAGGCGAGAGCCGCGCCCGAGCTTAGGATCATTATTACTGGCGCTTATTAGATTACAATTACTTTGATGGCTTCCAGGAGCTCTTCAGCTCCACGATCCGGTTGAACACCTTCTTGTCATCCGTCGTGAGCTTGCTGTCGGCGATGTAGTAGCCGTGGCGGAAGAACTGGAATCTTTCGCCCGGCTTCGCCTCACCTAGCGACGGCTCTGCAAATCCGAACGTCTCGTTTACGGAATGCTCGTTCAGCACCTGCTCACCGTTCTCATCTGTGATATACAGATGCTCGTAATTCCTGATGAGGATCTTCACTGCCGTGCTCGCTTCCACAAAGTGGATCGTCCCCTTCACCTTGCGGCCGTCCGGACTGTCCCCGCCCTTAGTCGCAGGGTCGTATGTGCAGAGCAGCTCTTTGATGGAGCCGTCCGGATTCTTCACGACCTCGTTACATTTCACGTAGTACGCGCCCTTGAGCCTTACCTCGTTCCCCGGGAACATGCGGAAATACTTCTTCACAGGGACTTCCATGAAGTCCTCCCCATCTATGTACAGCTCACGCGAGAATGGAACTGTCCTTGTGCCCATCTCCGGCACATTCCTGTTGTTCTCGACTGTGATCTGCTCGACCTGTCCCTCCGGGTAATTGGTGATCACGATTTTGATCGGGTCCACCACGACGTGCCTGCTCTCTGTCTTGAGAGAGAGATCGTCCCTGACAAAGTGCTCGAGCTCGGCGATGTCGACGAGGCTGTTAGCCTTTGCGATACCGATCTCGTCACAGAAATTACGGATCGCCTCCGGTGTGAAGCCGCGGCGCCTCATTCCGGCGATCGTCGGCATTCTCGGGTCGTCCCAGCCTTCAACAAAACCATCGTCAACGAGTGCTTTCAGCTTTCTCTTGCTTGTAACGGTGTCCGTCAGGTCCAGCCTTGCGAACTCTATCTGCTGCGGAGGGTTCTCCCAGATCCCGATCTCGCGGATGACCCAGTCGTACAAAGGCCTGTGGTCCTCGAACTCAAGCGTGCACAGCGAGTGCGTGATCCCCTCGATCGCGTCCTCCACAGGGTGCGCGAAATCGTACATCGGGTAGATGCACCACTTTGTTCCTGTGTTATGGTGCTCGGCATGCGAGATCCTGTACAGGACCGGGTCGCGCATGTTCATGTTCGGCGACGCCATGTCGATCTTCGCGCGGAGGACTTTCTCTCCGTCAGCATACTTTCCGGCTTTCATCGCCTCGAACAAAGCCATGTTCTCTTCGACGCTCCGCGCCCTTGCCGCGCTCTCACGCCCAGGCTCTGTCAAAGTCCCTCTGTAGGCCCTGATCTCATCTGCTGAGAGGTCGTCGACATACGCTTTTCCCTTCTTGATGAGAATAGTCGCGTATTCATACATCATATCGAAGTAGTCGGACGCCCAACAGCGCTTGGTCCAGTTGAAGCCGAGCCATTTGACGTCTTCCTCGATGGAGTTTACGAATTCCACATCCTCTTTGCCAGGGTTCGTGTCATCATAGCGCAGGTTGCACTTTCCGTTGTACTTCGCCGCCGTGCCGAAATTAAGGCATATCGACTTTGCGTGCCCGATGTGGAGATAGCCGTTCGGCTCAGGCGGGAACCTGGTGTACACCTCGCCGCCATATCTTCCCGACGCATTGTCCGCATCAATACGCTCTTCTATGAAATTCTTCGCACTTTTCTCATCAGCCATGGTTTTGTTTCCCTCTTGACTCAAAATAATTTGTCACTCTATTACAAATTGAAATATCTTTATTATATCAGATTTCGTTGCCATTCGTGTCCTTTTTCCGAAAACCTGCCACCAAATGGACTTTTTTTCTATTTTGGCAACGAAATGCAGCTCTAATATAGGCGCTTCGTTACCAAATGGCTCGCTTTTACTGAATCCTGCCACCAAATAAAGATTTATTTCATTTTGGTAACGAGATGGCTATTTAAACGATGTGTTTTGTTACCAAATAACTGATTTTTGCTGAATCTTGCCACCAAATGTGAAATATATGTAATTTGGTAACGGATGAAATATATGAAAGATTGTTATGCTTTTTTCAACACCAATAGTTTATACAGTTCCTTCGATCTTGCCAGCAATACATCGTGCTCGTT